>JAITOM010000222.1 GCA_031289975.1 Methanobrevibacter sp.
ATAAAATATTTAATTTTATTAATTAATAATTTAATAAAATATTAAAAAGTATTATTGAAAATTAAGAGAATAAAAATAAATGATTAATTACAAACTTTTTTTATTCCACTATAATTTAATAAAAAAATTTATCATCCAAAATTTAAGAACTTTTCCAAAATGACTATATTTAAATATGAGGTAAGTAAATTTTATATAATTAAATAAATTAATATATAATGTATAATATATTTATTTGTATTGGTTAAAAATGAGATATAATTTATTTTTATTTATAATTTAAAAATTTTAAGAGAGGAATTTATATGAAGATGTATTATGATAAAGATATAGATACAGGAATACTTGCAAATAAAACAATAGCTGTTTTAGGTTATGGTAGTCAAGGAAGAGGTCAATCAAGAAATATGGCTGATAGTGGATTAAATGTTATTCTTGGACTTAGAGAAAGTGGTTCATCATGGCAAAAAGCTATTGATGATGGAATGACTGTTAAAACCATTGAAAAAGCTGCAAAAGAAGCAGATATTATTCATTTCTTATTGCCTGATGAAATTCAAGGAGATATTCATGAAAAATTTGTTGTTCCTTATCTTGAAGCTGGAAACACGGTTTCTTTCTCCCATGGATACAACATACACTTTGGATATATAAAAGTTCCAAAAGATGTTAATATAACAATGATCGCTCCAAAGGGACCTGGGTCAATGGTAAGAAGAACTTATCTTGAAGGATTTGGAATTCCTGGTCTTGTGGCTGTTGAACAAGATGCAACTGGTGATGCTAAGCAAATTGCTTTATCTATGGGTAAGGCTTGTGGTTTATCAAGAGCAGGTATACTCGAGACAACTTTTAGAGAAGAAACTGAAACTGATTTGTTTGGAGAACAAGCAGTCTTATGTGGAGGAATTACCGAGCTAATTAAATCTGGATTTACCACATTGGTAGAAGCAGGATATCAAAAAGAAATAGCTTACTTTGAAACCTGCCATGAAGTAAAATTAATCGTTGATTTAATTTATGAAAAGGGCTTCGCTGGAATGTGGAATGATGTAAGTAACACTGCAGAATTTGGTGGTTTAAGTAGAAGAGAAAGGATTGTTAACCAAAAAGCTAAAAAAGAAATGAAAAAAATTTTAGATGAAATTCAAAAAGGTAAATTCACTAAAGAATGGACTACTGAGAATTTATCTAAACAACCAATGCTTAATAGAATGAGAGCTATTGAGAGTGAAGAGGATATTGAAGTCACTGGAGCTAAACTTAGAAAAGCTTGTGGTTTAGAAAAGTAAATTATTTTATTTTTAATGGGTAACACAATTATGACTTTTGTTGGAATGGATCATGGAACAACAGGAATTTCATTTGGAATTATTCCTAATGAAAATATTAAGAATCTTGAAATATTTAAAATAGATAGAGAAGATACTAAAAAAGGTAAGGTTTCAGCTATTGAAGAACTATCAAAAAGAGTTGATATTGAATCTATAAAGCTATTAGCAATGACCTATGGAATGGGTGATGGTATAAACTCTATTTTACCTCTAAAAAAAGTTAAAAATAGAGGGATTCGTTCGATTAATGGTGCTGGAAAAATAACTGGTGGAGGAACATTGATTTACAGTGAAATTGAAAAATCAAATATTCCAACAATACTTATACCAGGATTACACAAAAACTCACCAAGTCTTGATAAACGATTTAATGCTGCTTATTCTCATCAAGCAAGTGCTGAAAAGATTAGCATATCATACAATGCTTACATATCAACAAAATGGGAAAATATGGTCGTTGCAGATATAAGTTCCAATAGTGTTAACATCTTAATAGAAGATGGAAAAATAAGGGGCGCTATTGATGCATGTTTAGGGGCTATGGGAATAATTCATGGTCCAATTGACCTTGATATGATTAGAAATATTGATGAAGGGAAATCAACTGCAAATGAATCATTTTCACATGCTGGTGCTGTTAAAATAGCTGATGTATATGGCAAAGTTGCTTTTTTAAAGGATAAGGTTCTTGAAAAATATAAGAATAATGATCCTAAAGGAGTTTTAGCTATTGAGACTTTGGCAATGACTGTAGCCATGGAAATATACTCACTCACAGGAATATCCAATAAAAAAATAGAGGGTATATGTTTAACTGGTTCAATAGGTTCTATGAAAGACCCATTAAACTTTGAAAATTTGATTAATAAATTTTTAAAAAATAGATTTAATATAAAAATATTACCAAGTTCATCAGGTGTTCTTGGAAGTGCTCAAATAGCTTTAGATGTTTACAATGGGAAAAGAGATATTTTGGGAATTGATGTGAAACTTTGAGGATTAATAAAAAAAAAGCAATAAGTGTTTTATCTGGGGGATTGGATTCAACAGTAGCTACATCAATCTATAAAGACAGCCATGATATTCATGGAATAACCTTCAATTATGGTCAAAAAAGTTTAAAACAAGAAATAAATTCATCTGAAAAAATTTGTGAAAAATTAGGAGTTAAACATGAGATAATTGATCTGCCGTGGTTATCTAAGTTAGGCTCATCTGCATTAACAACAGATGATGAACTTCCTAAAATCTCAATTAAAGACCTTAACAATCAGGAAATATGTGAAGATTCTGCAGATAAAGTTTGGGTTCCAGGACGGAATCTTGTTTTTACTGCAATAGCTCTTTCATATGCAGAAGCAATAAATACAGAGATAATAATTGTTGGTTGGGATAAAGAAGAAGCAAATACTTTTCCTGATAATTCAAAAGAATTTTTAGAAAGTTTTAATAAAACAATAGCTATTGGTTCTAAAAAATCTGTAGAAATAAAAGCACCCCTCATTGACTTAAATAAAGAAGAAATAGTTAAATTAGGAAATAAGATAAATGCTCCTCTTGAGCTTAGCTATTCATGTTATAATGATAAAGAAAAACATTGTGGAATTTGTGAATCTTGCCTTAGAAGAAAGTTAGCTTTTATAAAAAGTGGTATTAAAGATCCAAGCAAATATTTGGAATGAAATCTTTTTTAAAGATTTTTTTTAATAGCTATTAATTGCTCTGATCTATTTTTTAATTTACTTGTGAAATAAAATGTAAACAAAGCTATAATTCCAACAATAAGAAAACTTATATGATAACCAATTATCCTACCCCCAAAAGAAGCTATTAAAGCACCAATTAAAGCACCACCAACAAGTTGACCAGTTGTGGATAAAATGTTAACAATAGCTTGACCTGCACCTCTTGTTCCTGGAGGAGTTTCAGAAAGAATTATATATCTGAGAGGAGATCCTACAATTGTTAGAAGTCCAAAACTCATTACAATTTCAGATAGGATGAAAAGATATAAATTACTTGAAAAAAATATCATTGAAAATAAAGCAATTGCTAAACTTAAAGAACCTACATTCATAATAATCTTAGAACCTGCTTTATCCAATAATTTCCCAATGATTGGAGCAGAAATAGCAGTGATGATGGCGAATGGAATCATGATAAGACTTGCTTTTTGGATGGTTAAAAACAAAGAAACAATAGCTAAACTTGGAATAAAAATAACAACTGTTTGAATAAGACCATAACTAAGTGAAATAGAAGTGGCTAATCTCATCTCTTTATTTTTAAGTAATTCAATAGGTAACAATGGTTCATCAACCTTTTTTTCAAACTTTAGAAGTATTGAAAATAAGATAATGGATATTAATAGGTAAGGCAAAACATCAAATGAAAAGAAACTTTCTATAAATTTGGATGAATCAATTTGATTTATTCCATAAGCTAAATTTGATGATGTTAAAGCAAAAAGAATTATTCCAATATAATCTATTTTAAAGCTACTTTTAACAGTAGTCTTTGGAAGTAAAATAAGGGATGCGATAATAATAGCTATTACAACAGGTATATTAATTAAAAACAACCAATGCCATCCGAATCCTAATAATAATGCTCCAAGAAGAGGGGAACAGATACTTGATATTCCAAAAACAGAACCAATGATCCCTAAAGCAGATCCTCTTGTTTGGAAAGGAAAATAATCCCCAATAAATGCTGATGCCACAGGAAATATTCCTCCTGCTCCAAAACCTTGTAAAGCTCTTCCTATTAAAACAAAATCAAAGGTAGGAGAGATTGCTATTAACAGTGAACCAATACCAAATAATACAATATCAATGATGTAAATTTTTCGTCTTCCATAAAAATCTGATAGTTTAGCCATTATTGGAAGACCGATCATGAAAAAAAGTGCAAATGTTGTAAACATCCATGAAGATAATCTTGCAGTTAAATGGAAACTATCTTCAACAGCTGGGAGAGCAGGACCTATAATTCCTCCATCTAAAGAACCCATGAAAATTCCTACTACAAAAAGAGCTAAAATCAGATTTCGATCTCTTTGACTAAGATTTTTAGTTACCATATGAATACATTTTAAATATACTAAACGGATTTTAGAATTAGAAAGCTTTAAAAGGTGAATTTTAAATATTACTTCATGAAAATCTATAATTTTAAATTTTAAATTAATATAAATAATTTTAAATTAATATCTTTTAATAATATTTATTTTTAAAAAAGTTATTTATTAAGAACTTTATCAAAACCAATATAATTATTAAATTTTTAAATTTAAATTATTTTAAATCAATTAATATTATAATAACTTGTAGTTAAATAATATTTTTAAAAATAAATAATTTTATACAAAAGCATTAATGTTTTAGACTATATTACATCTATATAAATCAAATCTATTTAATAACCAGTATAATATCACCAGCATTGATAGAATCACCTTCATTTACAAAAATATTTTCTATAATTCCATTAAATTCTGATTCAATATCATTTTCCATTTTCATTGCTTCGATAACAGCCAAAATATCTCCTTTTTCAACTTTATCTCCAATAGCTACCTTAAGTTTTAAAAGCATACCCTGCATAGTTGAAGAAACTCCACCTTCAACATCACCTTTAGGAGACCTTTGACTTTCTTCTATATTTAAATAACCTGTGGGCATAATTTTTACATCAAAAACATCCCCATCAACTTCAACACTGTACTCAGTTGGAATTTCAAATTGATTATCATTACTAACAATTTGCTTGGAGGATAATTCTTCTTCTTCCATTTCTCCACTTAAAAACTTAGTAGCAATTGCTGGATAAATAGCTAAGGTTAAAATATCTTCATCTTTTTTAATAATGCCTTTTTTCTCTCCTTCAATTTTGTAATAATCATACTGTGGTTTTAATAAATCAGCTGGTCTTGATTTAATAGGTTTTTCATTACCAATAATCATTTTAGCTATTTTTGGATTTATTTTACCTGGAGGTCTTCCATAAAGTCCTTTAATATAATCTTTAACCTCATTAGAAACTATTTTATATCTTTCACCATTTAAAACATTCATAACTGCTTGTATACCAACAATTTGGCTTGTTGGAGTAACAAGTGGAGGATAACCTAAGTCTTTTCTAACTCTTGGCATTTCTTCTAAAACATCATGATATCTATCCAATGCATTTTGTTCCTTTAATTGTGAAACTAAATTTGAAAGCATACCTCCAGGAAGTTGATAGATTAAAACATCAGTATCAATATTTTCAGCAATTGGATCTATTAAACCAAGATACTTTTCCTTAATATCTCCAAAATATTTTTTAATGTTGTTAAGAAGTTTTAAATCTAATTTAGTATCATAAGGTGTTCCTTTAAGTGCAGCCACAATACTTTCAGTAGGTGGCTGAGATGCACCCCAGGATAATGGCGAAATAGCTGTATCCAATATATCAACACCAGCTTCACAAGCAGTATAATAGCTAATAGGTGTCATTCCACTCGTTGAATGCGAATGTAAACTTATTAAAAGATCAGTTTCTTCCTTTAACATTTTAACCAATTTATAAATGTCTGCAGGATAAATTAATCCAGCCATATCCTTAATAGTCACTGAATCACATTCTAAATCCTCCAAATCCTTAGCTATTTTAACAAAACCTTCTAAAGTATGTACAGGACTAACAGTATAACTTATTGTTCCTTGAACATGAGCCCCCTGTGATTTAGCTGTTTCAATCACTTTCTTCATGTTTCTAACATCATTTAAAGCATCAAAAACCCTAAATATATCAACACCATTTTCGTATGACTTCTCTACAAATTTTTCTACAATATCATCAGGATAATGCTTGTATCCAACTAAATTCTGACCGCGAATAAGCATCTGAAGAGGAGTATGAATTAAATGTTCTTTAATAGACCTTAAACGCTCCCAAGGATCTTCATTAAGATAACGAATGGACACATCAAAGGTTGCTCCTCCCCATGCTTCTAAAGAAAAAAAACCAATTTTATCAAGCTCTTCAACAATTGGCAACATATCTCTTGTCCTCATTCTTGTAGCCATAAGAGATTGATGAGCATCCCTAAGTGCTGTTTCAGTAATTTTAGTAACTTTCATAAAAACCATCCATTTATTAATTAGCTTACATTAAACAATCATGATTCATCTTTTTAACTTGTTTTAATTATTCACTTGTTTCTTTTAAAAAAGAGAAATTATTAACTGTAGTATATTAATTAATTTATTATATTCCATTTAGATTATCAAATATTCTTTAATATTAAATATTCTTTTAGAGGTTGTCTGAGAATTATTTTTATTAAAATGTTTAAATCTTTTGTTTCATTAACCTTTTGTTTCATTAACTAAATAATCTAATTAATTTTAAATATAAATTAACATATATAAATTTTATTTATATTAAAATTAATATTGGATTATAATTTTTAATTGATTTTAAAGAGTATTATTAAAATTAGAAACTGAAAATCTTCGATTTTTATCTCATCTTTTCTAATAAATCTGATTTTATTTATTGGGATTTTTCATTTCACTTAGAAAAATTGTACTGTAAATTTAGCATAGATTTTTGCAATTGAAAAATTAAGAAAATCAAAGACAAACTTTTAAAACATTAAATCAAAGATTTAATTAAATTTCTTTCAGAAATAAACGGGAAATCAAAGATTTCCCTAAGTGGTCTTCGACAACAAAAGTTTAAGAAAATCAAAGATTTTCTAACTTAAAAAGTTAAGTTTGTCAAAAGTTCACAAGTTTATCTTTTTAGCCAATTTTTTCTAAAAAATTGAATCAAGATTTGTTATCGAAGATAACTTGGGAAATCGAAGATTTGTCGCTTTTAACTTTAAAAATAGAAAATTTTTTAAAATTAAGAAAATAGGTTAAAAATTTGATGACATGTATACGTTCTGAATTTTTTCTGCCTAAAAATTAAATTCAATATTTTAAATTTCCATCTTCTTTTTACAGTGCCAGAAAAACAAAGTATTGTTTAATTAACTAATTTAAAAATTTAATAAAATTTTGAATTGATATGCAACCTCCTTAATCTAAAAAATAATAATTAACATATAAATTTTTATTTATAAGTTCTATAATTTAAAAATCTTTTATTAAAATATATTATAGTTTTAAGAGAATATAAACTTATCTATTTTAAAAATTTAAATATAGTGTTTTGCAAAATTATTTTCTTTTATTTATATAGGGGGGTGGGGAACAATTCTATTAAAGATTTTTTTAGAATATAACCCTTAATTATTCATTTATTTTAGATATAACTTGATTTTTATTGTTCATATTTCATGTATTCATTTTTAGTAAATAA
>JAITOM010000278.1 GCA_031289975.1 Methanobrevibacter sp.
CAAAAATTAGAAATTTTTTGAATTATAACATCATAAATTTTATAAATATTAATTTAAAATCATTTATATTAATTAAAATTATTTAAAATTTAAAATTATTAATTTTTATAAAGTAATATCAAAAATTAAATAATTTAATAAAAAAATTTTTCATCCAAAATTTAAGAACTTTTCCAAAATGACTATAATTAAAAATTTAACACTTATAATATAATTTAAAAAATCTCATTATTGAACTTGTTCAATTAGAAAATCTTTGTTTAAAAACTAAAATTTTAAAAACTAAAAATATTTTAAAAAATTTAATTATTAAACCCCTAATACTCCTATTTATTCATGTAAGAATTAGTAAAAGGATTTCAATTGCTCTAATTATCATGAATAATGAACTTAAGTGGATTATTAATATGAATGGTGAACCTGGAGTTCTAAACATTTCTGCTTTAGTAGCAAAAAATGGTGCTATACCAGTTTCTCCAGCTACTCCAATTAACAATAATATCGATCCAAATAATATCATTGGATTGGATGCTATATTGGCTAACTCAAAAAAACTTAAAGTGCCTGTTGCTGCTAAAATTATTGCTCCACCACCAAATAAAGGTAATGATGCCATCATAGCTATTAAACCATATTGAAATGCTGCATTTAAAACATCAATTTGTTTAACAGCTGAAACTATACCAATATTAACTATTCCAATTAAAGCAACAAATAATATAAAATTAAATAAATCACCTGTAATCATAGCACCTGCTGTAGCTATTCCACAAACAATAGCTAAAAATCTTCGAGCTTTAAATTCAGCGATTCCAACAGCTAATTTATTATCTTTTAAACCTTCAAAACTTGCTTCAACTTGGGTTTCCGTTCTACTAATACCTATTAAAAAGGTAAACAATAGTATAACTATAAGCATAAATAGGTGTAGTGGAGTTAAATATAGAACAATATCTCCTAAAGGTATAATACCAAGTAAATTTCCACCTAAACTTCCAATATCCATTTAATCTTTTCCTTTATATTTAATTATTGCCTTTTAAATTCTTCTCTCATTAATACTCCTATTAATCCCATTTTAGAAGCTACTTTAAGAAGTAATCCAGAAGCAGCTAAAAATAAACTTAACAACCAAAATTCTGGATTAACAAAAAACAATAGGAAACCAACTATCCATAAACACCATGCAATACCAGAAATAGCTCCAAGACCATCAATTACAAGAATTGGTAATCCTCTTGCTTTTCTTGATAATATATATAACAATATACCTCCACCAGCTACTGCACCACCAGTAAATCCAGTTAAAAATATCCCATATCCAATTAATATTAATGATAAGAAGTTAGGAGCCGTTGATAGAATTTCCATATCAAAAACCAATGGCATTGGGAGTATTGAGGGAGTCTTTCCTTTTTTTCTTATTTCTCGTGAGATTAAAATCTCAGATATTGCCATTATTTCTGCAAGTTCAACAACTAACCCAGGCAATATAAGTGCTTCAGCTAAATCCGTTCCAACCGCACCAACAACTATTAGCATAGCTAATCCAACTATATCTGTGAGTATTAACACATGAATATCACTTTTGTTAATAGCTATTCCTATTAATCCAATGAACCCTACAATAAAACCAGTGTAAATTGCAGGTAAATACAATGAACAAAATATCTCTGGAACAAATTCAGGCACTAACATTTAATTTTTCTCCCAATATTACTTTAATCATTTATCTTCATCATCTTTTTTACTTTTATTCCTCATAGTGAAGTTTAAAGCCAACCAAGAAGCAATAACAAATGCCATCATTAAGATGGTTGATTCTAATATTGTATCAAAACCTCTTGTATAATATAATATCTCATCTATTAAACCTCCAGGTGAAGAATAAATTGATGTTCCAAAATATGGCGAATTTTCCTTAATATTATAAGCTATTGGAGACATATACGAATTTATCATACCAATTTTTTTACTGTATTGAGGATACTGTGCAACCGTAATTCCTGGTGTTTCTAATATTTCCCCTCCCCTATCATAAGGTGCTATACTATCACCAGCAAACATTTGTTCTTGAGGAGCTGGTCGTGGGTAAAGTTGTTCATTATTTAAAGTAAAAGGCACAAAGAATCCAATTAATAAAAACAATCCCAATATTAATGAAAAAATTCGTGGGATCCTATCAGGATTTGCTAACTTATTCCAAAACTCACCTAAATCCATTATTTAATCTCCTATTTATAATTCAGCTCCAATTTCTTCTAAACGAGTGATTGTTCTAAGTAAAATTAAAGAAACAATGACACTTGTTGCAACAAAAGTTAAAAGAGCAAGCATATGATTATAGGTTAAAAGGATTAATGATATTCCAATACTTGGAATTTCAGTATTTAAAGTTCTAACAATAGGATCTTTAACTCCAGGACCCCATACAGTTGATAAACTTCCAATGATAGTTAGAATACAACCAGTGTAAAACCAAATATTTAATTCAAACACTATTTTCACCTTTAGATTCTTTTTTATTTCTTATTTCATTGATTTTAATAAGAGCAAGTAAAAATACGATAATGGAAATTGGACTCAACAAAGCCATAACAAAAGCTACATCAAGGTATTTAAATGAGACAACAGCCCCAAATAATCCAGCTTCCAATATGGATAACATTATTATTTTATCCAATGGTTTAATTAAAAACATTATTCCTAATGCTCCAATTACCATTAAAATAATTGAAATGTTTGTTAGAGTTATAAAATCTAATATATTCATTTTATTACCTTGAAATCTAAAAACCTCATTGATCAAAAACAATTTCATTTTTAAGTCTATTGAAAGTGTATGCAATAGCATTAGATGATATTGTAGAAGTTATGAAAAAAGTAGATCCTACAATAAATCCAAATGGAGTATTAATATAAATAGCTATTAGTGCTGAAAGACCAAAATCTATAACATTTATATACAAAATTCTTTCAATTCTATTTTTAGTTACAAAAGCTCTTATAGCCATAATAATAATTATAAATCCAATTATTTTTTCTACCATAACATCAGCCATTATAAAATTTATTTTATAGTTTTTCTATTTAATTTCTTAGCTATTAAACCTAAAAGTTTAGATGAACTTGGATGATCCAAGCCTTGAATTGTAGTAATAGCTATTACCATACCAACTACAAACATTAAAGGTGTAATATCGATGAATGAACATAAAACTAATATAACTGTTGCTGATAATGCACCCATTGTTCCAGCATAACCTGGATCAGCACATAATCTATTACCAATGTATACCATTAAAGCAGCGATTAAACCACCTTGAAAACCTAAGAGCATTACACCTATTGAAGCAAGTAATGTTCCTGCTGATGCATCAGGAGAACATAAAATATTTCCTTGAAAAAATCCTCCAGATAAATCTCCACCCCTTTTTTTTATAGAATGACCTACAATATCAGCTCCTTTAACACCAGGTGCCTCTGGTAGACCAAAATATGTATCAATCACCACAAAGTTTATCCAAGATATAATGGATGCAATGATTAAACCAATAACTTCATTCACTATATTCACCCAGATTAGGTTTAGGAAATACATAATCAAAAAGATATTTTACAAATAATGCAGCTGAAATAGCTATTACAATAGCTAAAACAAATCCATCATAAATCCAATAAAACTTTGTCGAATACATAATAGCTAAAATTCCAATAGCTATTATTGGGGTTGGAAATAATGCACCATTAGTCCAAGAAAATCTTCTTGGCTTCTCTGGAAGAAGAGGTAATTTCAATATAAGAGCCATTATTATTGATATAACAATAGTCAGTAAATAATTTAATAAAATATGTGATTCTATGATATTAGTTATCATAGATATTATTATGATTTGTTTAATATATAAATATTTATTAAATTATTTTTTAAAATCAGGAAAAATATTAAAAAAATTTAAGTTAAAAAAAGTAAGTTTAAGAAAAAATGCTAATTTAAATTAAAAAATTATAGTACGAAACTTAAATTTTGGCAAAATCATTGTTTTCAATTTCCTTTTAAATTTAATTTTTTAATTAAATTTATTATTCTTAAGGAATAAATAAAATAAAAAATTTAAATTTTAAATTAATAAAAATATAAAGAATAATTTTAAAAATTAAAATATTTTAATAAAATT
>JAITOM010000398.1 GCA_031289975.1 Methanobrevibacter sp.
AAATAAAAAGACTGATTGAGGTACATGAAGCATATGCCACAAAAAATAAGTCTAAAAGAACATTTACTTTTAGTCATATTGAAAACTGGAATGAATTAGAGCATTCATTAGAACCATCACCAATAATTAATTTCTCTGATGAAGAAATAATTAAGTATGCTCCTTATTCTTATAAAGCAGATGAAATCAATGCAAAAAAAGGATTACCAAAATTAAGAGAGCAAAGAGATCTTGAAACAAAATTCATGCCAAATTTTAAATTGCTTTTCGTTCCCATGTTCATGCTTGAGACTGGATTATTTTGTTTTTTTACATTTATGGGTCAAGGTCATAATAGTTATGCTTTTGGTTTAGCGATGATTCTTTGTATAGGGATAGGTTGCTATCTATTATATAACATTAGGGATACTCCAATTTGGAGTGAAACCATTTTCTTAGTAGGAATATTATCAACTGTACCTGCCATGATAATATTCTTTTCTATGATATGGATTTTAGCATAAAAACATTAAGCCCCTATACATGTCATTAAACTTTTATCGTCTGTTTTCAATTTTTCAATTGTGAAAATCCATGCTAATTTTACAGTGCCTTTTTAAAAGCCTTCTTAGTTTTAATGATAATATATTATCTCATTCCCCGCACCTTATAAACCCTCTGAATGGATAAAATATTTATAGTATTAATTAAATAAATATCCAGTTATTAAATTTAAAGAATTATGAATTCAATTAAGATTCTTTTTCTTTTGCATAGCTATTACTTCATCTAAAGCAGTTTCAATTGGTGCTGAACTTATATATGGTTTAATATTATTTTCAATTAATATTTGACTTGGTTTCATTCCAACATTTCTTGTTATTAAAACACTAACATCTGAGATTAATGCAACAGCATCAGATGATTTATTTTTACCACTACTATTACATGTAGGATTATTTTTAACAGAACCCAAGTAAGTATATTCACAATCATCAATTTCAAAAATTAAAAAACGGGTTGCTTTTCCAAAATGTTGATTAACATATTCTCCGTCATCACTTGTAACTGCAACTTTATATGGCATGATATCCCATTATTATCTTTTATTTATGAATTATATTTTATAAATTTTTATCTAAAAGTTAATTTTCTAAATCTTTTATTTATAGTATTCTATATTTTTATTTATTCTCTTTTATTTAAATACTATTTTTATAAAATTCAATTATAGTCATTTTGGAAAAGTTCTTAAATTTTGGATGATAATCTTTTTTATTAAATTATTTAATTTCAAATATTAATTTATAAAAATCTATTAATTTTAAATAATATTAATTTATAAAATTGAAAATAATTTTTATTTATTTAAGTCTACGACATGATTCTATAACTTATTAATTATTCCTATTTTTCTATTTAAATAATTATAATCCTTTTTTTAAATTTATTTTAGATCCATTAGATTTCGTTTATAATGACTTTTTCATAGCATCTATTTATTAACTCCAATATACAATTTATAGATTACACATTAGAGTAATAATAAAATTATTAAAAGTATTACTATATTTTTATGAATAATAGGAAAATTAATATAAAAACCACAATCCTCATTTTTCCTATTTTATTTTTCAGTGTATTATGTCTTTAATTTTACAGATACATTATAAATTCTCAGTTAAAATTAATTTTTACTTTTTTAGATTCAATTTTGGGTAATGTTAAAGATAAAACTCCATTATTTAATTCACCTTTTATTTCATCTACTTTTATTTTTTGAGGTAAAGTGACAGTCCTTTTAGCATTGCCAAAATTTCTACCTTTTATTAGAAATTGATGTTCCTTATCATTTAAACCACCTACATCTTCACACATTCCTGTAAAATATCCTTGAATGGTTAAATCTCTATCAACAATTTCAACATTTATTGAATCCTTTTCAACACCTGGAAGATCAGCTTTTAAATAGAATGCATCACCTAAATCTAAGAGATCTATATTAATTTTAAAAAAATTATCTGTGTAATCCTTTATTTTAGAATCAACATCTTTTCGAATGGATTTTAAGTTTAAAACAACATCATCCATTGTTTGACCGAAGTCATTAGCCACCTTTCCAGCAATATCTTTTCCTATTTTTAAATGTTTATCTATAACATCTTTATTTATAAATTCCTTGTTTATAAATTCCTTGTTTATAGATTCCTTTTCTTTCTTAAATTCCTCTTTTTCTAGTTCAATATCTTTATTCATTTAAACCAACACCTTAAATATTTATATTTAATATAAAATATTTGACAATTTAAAATTTTCTATTTATTTTAAAATTTTATTAATCTATTAATTTTATTAATCTATTTATATAATATTTATTATATAAATATTATTATATAAATATTTCTATTTTATCCTCCCAATAATTCTTACTTCTTTCGTTGAAATTTTCTATATAGTATAAAAGAATATACTGTGATTATGAATATGATTTTCATTGAATATATTTATATTGTGCTCAATACAATTCTGATGTCTTATAAATTTATTATTAAAAGATTGTCCAACGATCAATTTGATTTTTATTAAATTTTTAAATTAATCTTTAAAAAGAATATAAATTTATAATACATTTTTAATTTAAATATAAACATTATTTTATAGTACCATTCTAATTTAAAGTTTGTTATAATTTATGTTAGAAACAAAAGATTTAAAAATTTTGATAAAAATAATTGTTAGACAATCTCCATAATATGGAACTATTGCTACTTAGAATTTAGTTTTTGAAACAAAAGATTTTAAAGAGAATTTCCTATCCAGAGTCCTTTATGGGTAAATCTATTGGATAAAGCTTTAATTTCAACTGTCCTGATCATAAAATGTAATTAAACTGCTGCAAAGCAATATTCAATGATAATAACATGGTTTTTACCCCTATTGAGTTATTGAACATCGAATAGTTCGTTTCGTATGAATTCTTTTTAGAAGTCTACGACCTCTCTAAAGTAATATATATTATGTATGTCACAGTATATATATTTACTTTTAGGTTAGCAGAGAGTGTAAACTTTTATGGATGTTTATCATTATTTTAGATTTCCTTTATTCTTTAAAATCAAAGATTTTAAAGAGTTAGAAAATCTCTGATTTTCTTCATAAATAAAAATCCAAAATTTCCAAAGCATCCACAATTTTTGACGCCCTCACTTAGCAAAAAAAAAATTCATCTATCTCTTACATCTATAAGAGGTAGTTTCCTTTTTGAATTTTTGATAAAATTATTAATAGGAATTTATAAGATGATAATAGGATTTATTGGATATGGTGAAGTTTCTTCTGCTCTTTCAAAAATTCTTATAGAAAATGGAGCTATTGTAAAAACATCTTCTCAAGAGAGAAGTGAAAAAACAAAAGAGCGAATAAGTAATTGTAGTATTGAGGATGTGGAAAGCTTAGAAGAACTTAGCTATTCATCTGACATTTTAATTTCTGCGAATATTCCTTCAAAATCAAAATATATTGCTAAAAAATATGGAAAAATAGCTAAAGGAATATTTTTGGACTTAAACAATATATCCCCAAATAAAACAGAAGAAATATCAGATATTGTTGGTGAAAACTTTGTTGACGGAGCAATCATAGGTAAAGTTGATTCACCTAATTCAGTTATATTTGTATCTGGTAAAAATTCTTATAAAATAGCTATTTTAAACAACTTTGGTCTTAATATAAAAGTTATAAGTCATAATATCGGTGATGCTTCAAAAATTAAAATGTTAAGAAGTGTTTATACAAAAGGAATTTCAGCTTTCCTTATTGAAACATTCAAAATAGCTGAAAATATGGATCTTAAAGATCAACTATTTAAAACAATAGCTATTAGCGAAGGAGATAACTTTATACCATCATCTAAATCAAGAATCAAAAACTCGCTAAAACATTCAAAAAGAAAGTATGAAGAAGTCGATGAAATTTTAGAATTTTTAAATAAGTATAAAAAAGAGTCAGGAAAAGATTTTAATTTGGATTTAATGGAAGCAATTAAAAATACTTTTAAGGAAAAAAAGAACTAAAAATTGAGTGAAGTCATATTTTCTTTTAATTAAAAATAATCTTCATCCTCATCATAATCTTCATCCTCATCGTCAGGATATTGTTTTAATTCTCCTTTAGATTCTAAAACTTTAGGTTTAATGTATTTACCTTCAGAAGATATTTTTTCTACTAATATAGGAAACATCCATTCATCTCCAAAATCGTATAAGTACAGAAAAAATTGTTCTTCTACAAGTTTTATATCATCAATAGAAACATTTGTTGATTTTTTATCTGAATTAGGATTTAATTGATATGTATTATCACCATAAGGATTATCATCCATGCTGAAAAGATACATGTGCTCATGAGTGAAATTAAAAGAGTTTAAAATTGTATTACTTAAATCATCCAATGTATCTTTTCCATTAATTTCTATAACTCTGTAAATATCCTCATCATAGAATATTTTCAACTTATACGCATTTGAATTATTTTTTTTATCATTTGCTTTTTTTGACATGATTTAACTATTTTTTTTTTATTTAAATATTTTATGAATGTTAATTTAATAAATTTCTTAATATAATATGATTCGATAAAGTTTTTAATAAATAACTTTTTTAAAAATAAATATTATTAAAAATGTTTATTTAAAATTAATTATATTAATTAAAATAGATTTATATTATTTAAAATTTAAAATTATAGATTTTTATAAAGTGATATTTAAAATTGAGCAAATTAATAAAAAAATCATCAAATCAAAATTTAAGAACTTTTCCATATGATTATATAAT
>JAITOM010000002.1 GCA_031289975.1 Methanobrevibacter sp.
TTTTTTTTAGGTTACTATTGTCTTGCAAATAGGAAATAAGTAGTGATGACATACTTAATAGTTCACAACCCATATATTTGCTGGTGTATTGATTGAGCCTAAATCATTCGTATCTGAGAAGAGATTAACCTGATAAGCCTCAAGAAGTCCTTAAAAAAAAACACAGAGAATTATTTTGTTCTTGTTTTTTTTTAGGTAGGTTTGATTGTAAATGATAACTAATACTCTTCTGGAGGTAGAGGATATTGAAGTAAGTGAATGCCGTTATTAATCGAAATGTAGCAGGAAATCGAAGAATACAATAACTGTGAACGGATACCATTCCTTGTGAGCGGAATAGAAATATTACTGAATTCAATTGGTGTATAACATGTTTATAAAACGAAAAGTAAATTTATTAAAAGGATGGTGGTCAGAAGATGAATACTTCAAATATTTTTTGAAGTCCTCAACCCCATACACTACTATTTGGTCTGATATCAATTGGATTAAAATTGAAAAGTATGTAAATAAGTTACAAAAGCGGATATAACGTGCTAAAAATGTGAATGAATCCCGTTAAGAAACGAAGATTCTCACATTAATAGATAACGATATGCTTGAGCGGATTGTCATGAAAGTGACACGAGCCGTTCTTAGGAGAGGTTAGGAGGGAAACTTCCTAATTTTATCCGACAATAAAATATCGATTGAATTATATTACATTTCAGTTATTATATAAAATTACTATAAGTGGATGATTAAAATCATTACTAAATCCATTATTAATATAAAACATAAAACTTAGATGAGAAGTAAATAGAATTTCAGGAAATTCATTGTTTTTAAATTTATGGGCAGATATTAATTTATTTTTTCCATGTTACCTTTCATATCTATTTTACTACCACCAAATTTTAATTGTATCTCTTTAATTCCAAGACCAATCAGAATTATATCACTTTCATCATCATAGATTTCATAATAACCTTTTTCTTTAATCTGGTTTAAAGCATTAGTTGCAAGTTTATCAATATCTTTATTTCTTTGTTGAGTATATTTAACTTCAATTATAATAACATTACCTTTTCCATCAGAAAAGGGATAATAATTATCCTCTTCTTCAACAGCTATATCTAATCTACCACTAAACATACTTACTTCACAATCTGTATTGAAACCTAAGGATTTCAATGCAGAATAAACAAGAGTTTGATAATATTTCCAATTTCTTATTTTAAGCTGATAAGGAGTATTACTGATCTCCATTTTCAGATATTTAACTAATAAGTCACAGCCCCCATTTTTCAGCTGTTTCCAAATATCTTTTTTCTTGGCTCTAAAATTATTCTCTGCTTCAATATAAAAATTATCAAAAAGATTTTCTGCTATTGACTCTTCAACTTCATGGTTAGGAATTTTAAGAGTGTATTTAATTCTATCATCAATTGTTTCTTTTTTATCAATTGTTAAATAACCTGATTGGAATAATAATGGTATTTGTTTAAGATTTTCAATATCAAAGATACTAAACTCAGATTTATACAGGGTTATGGAATTGAAAACATTTCCAATATTAAAATTTTCCTTAAATATTTTAACTAAGAAATTAGGTGTTCCAGACTCAAACCAATAATTATTAAATTCATCATCATCAAAGAAATTCATTAATGAATAAGGATTATATAAAAAATTCTTACCATCCCAAGAGTAACCATCGTAATGATATTTAATCTTATCAATTGTTTCTTCATAACTTATATCTTTTAAATTAGCGTAATCGACTATAAATTCTTTAAAATATTTTTCAATTTCCTCTTGAGTATAACCACAAATAGTAGAATAATCCTTTTTCAATGTTAAATCAATTAAATTATTAAATTCAGAAAATATTGACACTTTAGAAAATTTAGTAACACCTGTTACAAGTACAAATTCAAGTACATTATCAAGACCTTTTAAAACACCATAAAAACTTCTTAATAATTTTTGATTTGATTTAGCAATGTTTTCATTATCTATATTATCTAATAGTGGTTTATCATATTCGTCAATTAAGACAACAACTTTTTTGCCTGTATTTTTAGATATTCCTTCAATAAGTAGGGCGAAATTATAACTTGCAGATAAATTATCATTTAACTCTATATTGTACTGATTAGCTAATCTATTGACAAAATCAAACAGTGTTGCTTCTAATAACTCAGAAGTTTCATTTGAAATTTTTACCATATCTAAATGTATAACAGGGTATGTTGCATTCCAATGCCAATTGTTATAAATGTAGGTATCTTTAAATAATTCTTCATTACTTTCAAAAAGTTCTTTGAATGTACTTATGAGTAATGATTTTCCAAATCTTCTTGGACGAGATAGAAAATGATATGTTCTTTTAAGATCTCTTATTCTCTTTATTACCTCTGTTTTATCAACATAAATCTTTTTTCTCTTAATTAACTTTTTAAAATCAGACACATCAAGAGATAATTCACTTTTCATGTTCATTTTAATGACATCCTATTGTTTAATACTTTTTTGATATTACTCCTAAATATCTTATTAATATCCTAATTTTACACATCCAATCATTTATTTAAATATGACTTATTATAATATTAATTTAAAATATAGTTCTTATTGAAAAGTTCTTAAATTTTGAATGATAATTTTATTCATTAAATTATTTAATTTTAAATATATATTTATAAAAATCTATAATTTTAAATATATATTTATAAAAATCTATAATTTT
>JAITOM010000012.1 GCA_031289975.1 Methanobrevibacter sp.
ATAACTGATAATGTCATTAAAAATGCACCTTCCGTTGGAGCATTGAAGACTATCGAGATAACTTGTGATAATGCTTCTGAAACGGGATATATTAATGTATATACTTTTAATGATATTAAGTCAATTCGGTTCATTTCACGGTTCATTAAAGCTTAAAATTAATTATCATTATGTTCCTTTCTAAAAGTACATTTTCATTGTATGTTTTAACATTTAATACAGTTGAGTGTACTTTTGTAAGTAAGCTTGATGGTTTTTATCAAGGAGTTTTAAAGCGGTTATATTTTGAGGGCTTGTAAGTGAACGTTCTTCTACAAGATTTCTTAGTGTTCCATTTTTTATGTGTTCTCTAACTTCATTTAACACAAAATCTATATTTTTATTATTTTCTTTTAGTAAATCTTCTTGACTTATTTCAAATAATTTATACTTATTTAAGTCATAATTTTTAGTTGGAGTTAAAAGAACATTTAAATAGCTATAATATTCTCCAGAACCTTTTAAAAATAAATCCACACCCATATAAGATAAAAGTGGAATAAAGCTTGGTTCGGCGAATGGAAAGATTAAATAGCTATTGGGGTTTAAGTTTTCACGAATGGATACTGTTAAATTAACAAGGTCTCTTGGATGAACCATTAAGTTATCACCGTTGGCTATTATAAACCCATTGTAACCTATTTCTTCAAGTTCTTTTGCTAACTTCACTCTTAAATCAATATACTTTGAACCATGAACAACAGCAATATCTCTTGAATTAAGATATTCTTTAGCTTTATCTAATGTTTTCTTTACAGAGAAAATAGCTATTTCTCTTTGGATATCATAAGCAGACCCAATATCTGGAGCTATTTTACATTGTTTTTCATTTATTATATTTGGTGTTTCAAGATTTCCAAGTTTAGCAAATCTTCCAGGACCATCATGGATTTTTATTTCAAATTTTTTACTCATATAATCTTTTTCCTGCAGTTATTTAACATCGTTAGAATAGCTTAAGCAGAACCATATCCATATTTTCAACCCCAATGTCCTTAGCTATTACAGAACATTTAGCAGATAAAAGACAAAATACATCTTTATCATCAAGACTTAATTCAGTTAAACCTTCATAGTTTCCAAGTCCCTTAGAAATAATAAGATCATGACTATTGAAAACATCAATGAAATCCTTTGATAAATCTTCATAAACAATTCCTACAGAATCCGTTCCAATACTAACAAGATTTGTTATTTTATCTAAATCAATAGCTATTGCATCTTCAATACAAGCATCATTTAGTATTGGTTTATCCTTAACTGCAAAAGTAATATTTAAATCATATTCATTGATTAGCTTCTCAATTAAAAATTTATCAAAAACTATCTCCCCAACATTATCTGCTAAATATAAAAGTTTATTATTTCTTATTAGTGCTTCTTTAAGTTTATCAATATGATTAACTGATAATTCTTTGTTAAATTGATTAATCATTAATTCTTCAAGATCAACTCCTAAACCTAATGCTCCAGAATCTAAAAGATTCCCGATGATAGCTATTTTAATATAATTTTCTAATGTTTCATTTTTTTCTATAATCTCTTTAGTTTTAGCAATTAGATTATTAGCTATTGTATTACCAAGAATTTTTTCGTCGTAGTAAGGATCATCACATCCTGTTTTTTCCTTAATTATCCTATGAATATCTGTTCCTATTCTATTTGAAGATGCTCCTCTTTTATATGTTTTGGATATATAATCAAAAATTGATTTCATTAAATCTATTTTAAGTTCATCGTCATCGGTGGCTAAGTCCATTGCCTCATGAACTTGACGAAGAAAACATGATCCACATTCATAATAAACTTTCATATTAATCCATTAATTTAATTTTTAATTCAATTTTTATTAATTCTTAAAAATAATTAATTCATATTCATCTTTAAATAATTATTTTATAAATATTTAAAACAAATTATTATTTAATCTCTTATTATTTACATATATTTTTAGTTATTATATAATATATAGTGGAATAAATAAAGTTTATAAGTAATGATTTTTATATATTATATTAACCTATGAAGTAGATAATAATGTTAATATGATTCAAAAAAAGGTTGAAAATCATTTATCTAAAAAAAATTGGATAAACTTATTAGAATTCTAAAAAATAATTGTGCAATGTATAAAAGAGTAATATTTATTCGTACAGTCAAAAAAGGTAAGAAGATGATGGTAAAGAAGATGGGTTCCTAAAATTTTTTTAATGTGAAAACCTATTTAAAATCAAAAGAAAAAAATAAGGTTTATTATTATCATACTTTTCACTATTTCTTTTTTATTAAAATATGATAATATGTAAAAATTAGTATGGAAATTTACAATTGAAAAATTAAGATCATAGTAATAAAAACTTAATGACCTATAATAATTCTAAATTTTTTCTTGGTCAAAAACCAAATTTTGGATTTCAAATTTCCATCCTTTTTTTTACAGTGCCTTATTTAGGAACAATGAATCTATAAAATATTGGTAGGATGAGAAAAGAAGATTTCAGTCGTGATTGTATTCTATACAATACCAATTTTCTTTACTTACAAACATTATTTCCTACACTATATTATAATAATAGGTTTTGATAAAGTTTAACAGTACAATCACAAAAATTCAACTAATGATTTATTTCATATTAATGAAGAATTGAGAACATTAGACAAAAATATCACCATAATAAAAAGAGGAATTAAGTAAAAATATTAATAAAATAGATACTAAATTGGATTCATTAAAAGCATTGAGAGATAATATAATTCCTATTGTTGCCATTGCAGCAATTGTTGTAGGTAGTATTATTTAATTAAAAAGTAGTGGAC
>JAITOM010000020.1 GCA_031289975.1 Methanobrevibacter sp.
GTTTTCATTAAATCACCTAAAATAATCACTATTTTTCATGAAAATTTATTAATAATCCATTAATGTATAAAAGATTAATAATTACTGTTTATTCATGAACCATATAAATTATTTCAATCCTCTTAATTTCATAATAATCATTATGGCACTGTAAAATTAGCATGGATTTTCACAATTGAAAATTGAAAACAGATGATAAAAGTTTAATGACATGTATATGGGCTTAATGCTTTAATGCTAAAATCCAAATTCCAGATTGTGAATTTCCATTCTCTTTTTACAGTGCCTAAATAATATATTAATAATCCATGTGAGCATTTATAAATAAGTTATAATTTGTCTTTCTTTTATTTCTTTAATTTGGGCTTTTTTACTCCAATTTTCAACTACTGGATTGAAATAGTCAATTTTTAGTTTTGGTATTAGTTGTTCTCTCCATTTTGAATCGTTGCAGGTCCAATCTAAAAATACTTTCATTCATTATCACTTTTTTTAATATAGTCATTTTGTAGAAGTTCTTAATTTTAGATGAAAAAAATTATTCTTAACTTTCCACTCAAGTGTATGGTATAAGTAAACATCTTTTTAGCACTGCAATGATCTTATAAAACTCTTAAAATACTTTAAGAAATGAAGTGTTATACATATTAAATTTCTTAATAAGCAGTAAAGGCGGTATTTTCAATGAAAGCAACAAAACTAATAGACAACAAAAAAGATTTTGTTTATAAAGAATTAATTGATTATCTTCATAAAGGATCTAAATTATCGGTTATTTCTGCTTCTTTTTCTATTTATGCTTATTATGAATTAAAAAATAAATTAAATCATGTTGACAATATGAGATTTATATTTAAGGAACCTCATTTTTTAAAAAATAATGATAAAGAAGTTAGGGAATATTATATAAGTAATATTAATAGGGAAAAAGAGATTTTTGGTAATGAGTTTGAATTAAAACTTAAAAATGAGATGAATCAAGGTTCTGTAGCTAAAAAATGTTCTGAGTGGATAAGGAAAAAGGTAGATATTAAATCATTTAAAAATTTAGATTCATCAGAGCCTCGCATGATTCATATTGAAAATATTAACAGTGAGGATAATATTAACATCACGGGAACTGTTGATTTTACAACAGATGGATTAGGAATCACTTCTTCTAATCGAACAGATATTAACACTTGTTTTTATGGAAAAGAATCAGCAGATAGTTATATCCATTTATTTAATCCAATTTGGGAAGATAATACGCTTTTAGAGGATATTAAAGAAGAAGTTCTTGAACACATGGAGATAATCTACAAAGAAAACCCTGGAGAATTTATATACTTTCTTTCAATGTACCATATATTCCATGATTATCTGGATGAATTAAGAGAGGATAAAATTGTTAAAGAGGGTACTCG
Organism: Methanobrevibacter sp.; assembly: GCA_031289975.1. Lineage (GTDB taxonomy): Archaea > Methanobacteriota > Methanobacteria > Methanobacteriales > Methanobacteriaceae > Methanovirga. Next base: position 1,407 of record JAITOM010000020.1, read on the forward strand.
TTTTAAAGAAACTCAAATTTGGAAGAAGCTATACAAATTCCAAAAAGATGCGGTTATTGGAGCTATTGATAAAATAGAAAAACATAATGGTTGTATAATAGCTGATAGTGTAGGACTTGGTAAAACATTCACGGCTTTAGCTATTATGAAGTATTATGAGCTTAGAAATGATAGAGTTCTTGTTCTTGTACCTAAGAAACTAAGAGAAAATTGGGTTGTCTACACTCAAAACGATAAAAGAAACATATTTATTGATGATAGATTTAGATACGATGTTTTAAATCATACAGATTTAAGTCGTGAAAAAGGGGATTCTGGAGGTATCAATCTTAAAACAATAAATTGGGGTAACTATGATCTGGTTGTAATTGATGAATCTCATAACTTCAGAAATGATAATCCTTACAAAGATAAAAAAACAAGATATCAAAAGTTAATGGATGATATTTTAAAGGATGGTGTTCAAACTAAGGTTTTAATGTTATCTGCAACACCTGTAAATAATCGTATGGTTGATATAAAAAATCAGATTAGATTTATAAGTGAAGACAATGATAATTCTTTTGAGAGTGTTGGGATAAATAGTGTAGAAGCTACCTTAAAAAATGCTCAAATGGTTTTTAATCAGTGGTCAAAACTTGAAGAAGAGGATAGAACAAGTGAAAGATTTGTTGACATGATGGATATGGATTACTTCAAACTTCTTGATACCGTAACAATAGCAAGGTCTCGCAAACATATTGAAAAGTATTATGGTTTAGATGAAATTGGAAGATTTCCTAAGAGAATGAATCCAATTAATCAATATCCTAACATTGATACTGAAAATATGTTCCCACCAATTAAAAAGATTAACAATGAAATAAATAGGCTTAATTTAAGTTTATACAAACCTATGCACTATATTATTCCTCAAAAAAGGGAAGATTACGAAATAAAATATGATACTTCTCTTAAAGGTCGATTGCATGATTTTAAACAAAAAGATAGGGAAAATTCAATTGTGCAACTTATGAGAATTAACATGCTTAAAAGAATGGAAAGTTCAATACACTCGTTTAGATTAACCATTAATAGAATCTTAGAAAGAATGAATAATGTTTTAAATCATCTAAATGAAGGTGTAAAATTCAATCCCAATATGGATATCAATATCATTGATATGGAAGAAAATGAGTATGAACATTTGATGTTTGGAAACAAGAAATATAAAATTTTACTTCAAGACATTGATTTACTTAAATGGAAACCAGACCTTCAAGGTGATAAAAAGAAATTAGAAAATATTCTTGAAAAAGCTAATGAAATAAGTCCAGAAAGAGATGAAAAATTATTAAAATTAAAGGAAATGATTTTAGATAAAGTTAATAATCCAATAAATACCGATAATAAAAAAGTTCTTATTTTTACAGCTTTTGCTGATACTGCTAACTATTTATATGAAAATATTCATAAGTGGGGTCTTGAAGAACTTAATTTACATTCTGCTATGGTTACAGGTTCAGGGAATAATAAAACTACCTTAAAATCAATTGAATCTAAAGATATCAATGATATTTTAACTAACTTCTCACCAATATCCAAAGAAAGAGAAAAACTTCATGGAAAAATGGATGAAGAAATAGATATGCTGATTGGTACCGACTGTATATCAGAAGGACAGAACCTACAAGATTGTGATTATTTAGTAAACTATGATATTCATTGGAATCCTGTACGAATTATTCAAAGATTTGGAAGAATAGATAGAATCGGATCATTAAACAATGGAATACAGTTGGTCAATTTCTGGCCAAATATTGAATTAGATGAATACATTGATTTAACTGAACGTGTTGAAAATAGAATGGTCATGGTAGATACAACGGCTACAGGTGATGAGAATATCATTGATAATGAAGAAGCAAATAAAAATGAAGTTTCCTATAGAGAAAAACAATTGCAACGTTTACAAGAAGAAGTTGTTGATTTAGAAGATGTTTCTGGTGGAATATCAATTACAGACTTAACATTCAATGATTTTAAGGTTGAATTGATGGAGTATATGAAGGAACATGAAAAAGAATTAAAGGAAGCTCCAAATGGAATTTATTCTATTGTAAAAATAGATGATGAATTTAGAGATGAACTTAAAGAGGGTGTTATATTCTTATTAAAACAAATAAAAGGAAAAATGGAGGCGCATGATCAAAACTCACTCTCACCATACTATCTAATTTATATCAATGAAGATTCAACCATAGCATTCAACTACAACCATTCTAAAAATATCATGGATTACTATAAAAAGATATGTTCCAGTCAAAAAGAAGTATTTAAAGACTTAATTAAAAAATTCAATGAAGAAACTAAAGATGGACGAAAAATGGATAAATACTCCGACCTTTTGAAAATAGCTATTGAAAATATTCTGGGTAAAAAAGAAGAAAAAGGAATTTCAAGCCTATTTAAAAAAGGAGGAACAAATTTAGTTAAAAATGATTATAAAGGTTTAGATGAGTTTGAATTAATTACATTCTTAGTTTTAAAATGATTTATTATGAGCACTGTAAAAAGAGGATGGAAATCCAAAATCCACAAATTGGGTTTTTAGCAGGAAAAATTAGACAATATACATCTCATTAAACTTTTATCGCATGTTTTTAATTTTCAATTGTGAAAATCCATTCTACTTTTACACGGATAGATTAACTTCTTTTATTTTTCATTCACATTATATTTTAATTTCAAGAATACTATAGTCAAGAATACTATAGTGGTTTTGATAAAGTTCTTAATAAATAAATTTTTTTAAAAATAAATATTATTGAAAAATAAAGAAAATCAAAGATTTTATAAATAACAAAAATTAGAAATTTTTTGACTTATAAAATCATAGATTTTATAAATATTAATTTAAAATCATTTATGTTAATTAAAATATATTTAAAATTTAAAATTATAAATTTTTATAAAATAATATTAAAAATTAAATAATTTAATAAAAAAATTTTTAATCCAAAATTTAAGAACTTTTGCAAAATGACTATATCCAATTTTTATTCATTAATTTTTTTGGTTACTTGATGTTTGATTTGTTAAATTGATTTTTGGATTCTTAAATATTGAACACTTAAACATTTCATCATTGAAATTCAATTAGGGAACTGGAAATCTTAGATTTTAAGTCATCTTTGACAATAAATCTTGATTTTTTTATTACAAATAGTATTTCATACAACCTATTTCTAATAAAAATAATGGGAAGTTGAAATTAAATTATTTACTATTTAAAGTTTGAAGTTTTGAGATTGGAAGATTTGTAATTTCACTAATCAAATTTAAATCCAATCCTTTCTTCAACATGTTAATAGCTATTTCCATTTTTTCCTCTTTTTTACCTTTAATTTCGCCTTTTTCTTCTCTGTAGCTTAGTTCTCCTTCAAATTCCATTATTGCTAATTGTCTCATTTGGTAGTCGTGGTATGCTTCTTCATCGGATAGTAGTTCGTTGAATTTTGCATCTGCTGATTTTATATCTTCATCCATTTCAATCACCTTTTTTATAAGCTTATCAGAACTTTCAATGTCAAAGAATATCATCCATCTGTGTAATGGATTATTTAAATCTTTTTTAATTTTTCTAAATGCTACAATGTTTATGTTGTATATTGTTAAATACTTTGAGTATAAACAATTATTTACATTTCCTATTATATTAAATTTTTGGTTGTAAATTTCATCTTTACAGAATTTATAGTTCACTATATTGATTAAAATATGTGGTTTTAATTCTCCCAATTTTCCTTCTTTAGCTGAAATTGAGAATTCTTTTGCTAAGTAAAGTAAACTTCTTCTCTTAAAATAGTATTGATTTTGGTTTTGCACTTCTATTATGAAGTGTCTGCCATCATGAGATTCTGATCTTAAGTCTAAGATGCATGCCTTTTTGCCTTTAATTTCCCCTGCAATCATTTTATTTGCAATAATATCTATAGATTTTATTGAATCATCATCTTCTAAGATCACTGCATTAATAAATGATTTCAATTGATTTTCCATGCCCTCAGTTGCCATATACTGAGAAAATAAATAGTCATTCAACGGATTAAAAGATCTCATAAACAAAACATCCCCCCAAAAAAAAATTATTTTCAATTTTCAAATAAAATATGATTTTTAGTAAAAGCCACATATAAAGAATGCTTATAGAAAAATTAATTTCTATGCCCAAGTGAAAAATCTACATCAAATTCTATGCCCAAGTGAAAAATCTACATCAAATTGAAAAATCTATGAAAAAGTGAAAATAATAGTATATAGTTGTTTTGTTGTTTTGATAAAATTCTTAATTAATAAATTTTTTTAAAAATAAATGTTATTAAAAAATATTAATTTAAAATAATTTATATTAATTAAAATATATTTAAATTATTTAAAATTTAAAATTATTAATTTTTATAAAGTAATATTAAAATTTAAATAATTTAATAAAAAAATTTTTAATTCAAAATTTAAGAACTTCTCCAAAAGGATTATAATATAAAACAAGAAAAAGAATATAAAAATATAAGAAACTGGGCAACAATTCCAAAATTAATGAAAAACCCATTGTTTTTTCTATGTTTATGCATGACTACATATATATTGGGTCATGACTTTTATATCAATTTATAGCATGAAAAAATAATTGTTGCCCAGTTTCATAATATAAAAAATTTAAACAAGAAGAAGATTTAAATTTCATGCATACTTATAAGCTTTAAAAATGATGATTTTAATATAATTTTCCATTTCAGTTAATTTAATAGTGATTATCTACTATTGATAGAAAAGAGTTTTAGATTACGATCGCAATATTGATGCATTTAAACCTTTAATTGATGTTATTAGTATCACTGAACGAATGAATAATACAATTTATAATCTATTTGAATATAGTATTAGAAAAATTAAGGAAAAAACATGGAGGAATGAAATGTATGTGGATATTGAAGATAGGTATACTATTAAAAATGTACAAAAGGAGTTTATATTCCCACTGAAAAGAGCAATGTGAGGAATATAAAAGATTTTAAAATTTCTACAGATAAGTATAAAGACAGTAGAATGAAAATAAAAAGAAGATTGCTTTAAAAATTGATTAACAATGAAATATAATTTCATTAATGTTTTTAATTTTTAATTATAAATTATATAAAGATGTTTTAATGGCACTGTAAAATTGGCACTGTAAAATTAGCATGGATTTTCACAATTGAAAATTGAAAACAGATGATAAAAGTTTAATGACATGTATATGGGCTTAATGCTTTAATGCTAAAATCCAAATTCCAAATTGTGAATTTCCATCCTCTTTTTACAGTGCCGAAAAAATGAATATAAATAAAATGATTTATTTAAATATTTTATCCAAAAAAATAAAAGATGTTTCAATATAAAATTAATAAGGTCAATAAAATGATAGAATCTAAGTTAAATGGCAAAAGCAAAGACATTTTAGAACAAAACATACAGAAATTAAAAGAACTCTTCCCAGAAATACTAACAGAAGACAAAATAGACTTCAATAAACTAAAAACAATACTAACTAATGAAATCGATGATTCTCCAGAAAGATACAACTTCACATGGGCAGGAAAAAGCAAAGCTATTGCTGAAGCACAAAAACCATCAACAGGAACTTTAAGACCATGTAAAGAAGAAAGTAA
>JAITOM010000073.1 GCA_031289975.1 Methanobrevibacter sp.
TTTTAAGAAAATACCTTTTTTCATATATATATTCTCTTTTATTAAAATTTAAATTAAAATATTTTAAGTTTTTGTATAGTGGTTTTGATAAAGTTCTTAATAAATAACTTTCTTTAAAAATAAATATTATTAAAATATATTTATTTAAAATTAAGTATATTAATTAAAATAAATTTATATTATTTAAAATTTAAAATTATAGATTTTGATAAAGTGATATTTAAAATTAAATGATTTAGTGAAAAAAATTATCATTTTAAAATTTAAGAACTTTTTCATAATGACTATAATATGGGTGATAAACATGGTGATAGCCACAGAAGAAAAAATAATTAAAAATAATGAAAGTGTAGCTACTAAATTATCAGCAATAGAACACCAAGAAATAAATGATTTAGTTAGTGCTGGAATATTTCTTAGTAGTTCTGATTTTGTAAGATAGGTTATAAGAAATAAATTAAAAGTAATCAAGTTTAGGGATATAGATTATGATACAGCTAAAAAAGAAGTATTGGGTTACTATCAAAATTACAAAGAAGCTTATATATCTGAAGTAGCTGAAAATCTTGAATTAGTGATTAAGATAACTAATGAACTTGAAAAAGAAGAAAGGTTAGAATAAATGTTTATATATACAAAAAAGGGAGATACATTAAAAGGAGACAGGATAATAACACGCAAGGAAAATAGATGATGCATGATTAATAGCTAAAAGTGGAAGACATAAATCACAAAGAACAGTATTAAGAGATAATGCAATGTGTGTAATTGATAGGAAATTTAGGTTTGTGAAATAAAGGAGATATAGTGTTTTACAAAATTAAATTTTTCATTTAAAATTTGAGTTGGAATCTAATGAAATTTTTAGTTTAAATGAAATTGTTAATTATTGAATTATGATAATTATATAAATTATTTTTTTAAATAAATATATTATAATAAGTAATATTAAAAAATAATAAAAATATAAAATTTAATTTATATTTAAACAAATATTTGGTTATATGGGATTTCCAAAACATTTATTTAAAAGTGGAATATATAAAAAATAAATTACAAAATAAATAAATATTATTTATATCTTTTTTAATCATGTAAAAAGTATCTAACAAACTTTTAAAATCAGTTATTATATTATACAGCATAATAAAATTTGATTATATAATAATAAAATTTAAGAGGTTTTAAAATGAAAATATTAATCAATGGAAAATATTATCAAAAAAATGAAAAAATAGATATCATAAATCCATACAATCAAAAAATTATTGATAATGTTCCTAAGTGTGATAAAAGTGATGTTGAAAAAGCCATTAAACATGGGAAAAACTCACAAAAAATATTAAATGAATGGTCGGCATATAAAGTATCAAATGGATTATATTCTGCTTATGAAGATTTGAGAAAAGAAAAAAAGAAAATAGCTAAAACAATTACTGAGGAAACTGGTAAACCAATTAAAGATTCTATTGTGGAAATGGAAAGATCCATTGAAACATTAAAGTTATCGGCTGAAGAAGCAAAAAGAATTTATGGTGAAGCTATTCCATTGGATGCTGGTTTAGGAGGAAAAGGATTTTTTGCATTCACACAAAAATTACCTTTAGGTCTTGTAGTAGCAATTACTCCATTTAATTATCCTGTTAATTTAGCTATTCATAAAGTGGCTCCAGCAATAGCTACAAAAAATTCAATAATTTTAAAACCATCCATTAAAGCACCAATTTCAGCACTTAGATTATGTGAGATAATTGATAATTACTTTCCAAATGGTGTTATAAATACTATTACAGGTTATGGTAGTGAACTTGGGGAGGAATTAACATTAAATCCTAATGTCGATAAAATCACATTCACTGGAAGTGTTCCAGTTGGTATTATGATTAAAAATAGGGCTGGAATGAAAAAAGTTAGTTTGGAACTTGGCGGTAATGATCCATTATTAGTGCTTAAAGATGCAAACATTGAAAAAGCTGTTAAAAGTGCTACTATTGGTTCTTATCTTTATTCTGGACAAGTTTGCATGGGTGTTAAAAGAATTATTGTGGATAATAAAATAGCCGATGATTTTTTAGAATTGTTTGTTAAAGAAACTAAAAAGTTAAAATTTGGTGATCCATTAGATATAAAAACAGATATTGGACCATTAATTGATGAGAGAGCAGCTGAAATAGTTGAAAAATCAGTGGATAATGCTATTAAAAATGGGGCATCATTAGTATATGGTGGTAAAAGAAAAGGAAACTTTTTCCAACCAACAATTTTAGATAATTTAAATGAAAACATGGATATTATTGTTAATGAAACTTTTGGACCAATTTCTCCAATTATAAGAATTGATGGGGTGGATGAAGCTATTAAAATAGCTAATAACAGTGATTATGGTCTTCAAGCTGGAGTTTTCACAGAAAACATTGCTGATGCTTTAAAGTGTGCAAATGAAATAGATTCAGGAGCAGTTTTTATAAATAAACAATCCACATTTAGAACAGATAACATGCCCTTCGGTGGATTTAAATTAAGTGGTGTTGGGAAAGAAGGAGTTAAATATGCTGTTGAGGATATGGTAAAAACAAAATTAATAGGTCTTAATTTAAGATGATGGTTATATAGATAGTAGGTCATATATAAACTATAATCTTAAATCATTCATATACTTAAATCATCCATATATTATATTGGCTACAAAATCTTATAATCTCCGTTTTCTTTTTTTAGTAACCATGTTAAATAGAAAGGCGAGGTATTGGTATTAGTACCTATTATTCTTTCTTATTTTGCAAATTACTCTATTTATATTTTATATATAATAATATTTATTAATAATATTCATTATTTAAATATAATAAGTGATGTAAAAAATGTTTGTAATTAATCATTTATTTTTAAATATCTTATTGTTGAAAATTTATTTTCAACTTAGGATAATTTATTATCCGTTTTTAAGAATTTCAAATTAATATTCTATTAATTTTTTAAATATAGTCATTTTGGAAAAATTCTTAAATTTTGGATGATAATTTTTTTCATTAAATTATTTAATTT
>JAITOM010000108.1 GCA_031289975.1 Methanobrevibacter sp.
AAATTTTCATTCTTGAATATTTAAGATATGAATAAATATTTGGTGAACTATTTATTAATTATATGGTGGTATTAATGTTTAGATAATTATTGTTTTTAATGTTTTATATTTTATATTGGATGTTATTTTTCTTTTATTTTAGTTTTATGGGATTTTTCATATTAAAAAAATTTTAGGAACCAAATTCTTTGCATTCCCATTTTTCCTGCCTAAAAATCAAATTCCAGATTTTAATTTCCATATTTTTTTTCTACTTTCCTGATTTATCATTCTTGGGATTGTGTCTATATTCTAACACTAAAAATGTTTTATCATCGAAATCTACATGATTTCCAAAATTATCATTAACTTCTTTGAATTTTAAGGATAAATCTTCAATATTTAATGAATTATTTTTATCTAAGAAATCCATTAATCTTTCTAAACTATATTCTTCACCATCAATATTCCTTAGTTCAGTAATTCCATCTGTATAAAGATAAAATCTATCTCCTTCATTTAGATAGGTTTCATAAATTGGATATTTAAATCCTTTTTTTAATCCAAGGACAATTCCTGAATCTATTTTCAGTAATTCACATTTAGAATTTTTTTTACATAATACTGGAGGTTCATGACCAGCATTCACATATCTAAACTGTCCTGTACTAATTGTTAAAATCCCTAAAAAAACACTGGCAAACATGTTATTAACATTACTTTTACTGATTTGATTGTTTATATAATGTAAAATTTTTTCAAATTTTATTTTTAAGTCAAAATAGTCTTGAATCATTGTTTTAATTTTTATCATGAATAATGCCGCAGAAATACCATGACCTGAAGCATCACCTATAAAAATAATTAAATGATCATCATCCACCAACTGATAACCATAAAAATCTCCTCCAACATCTTCTTTTGATCTAAATAAAGAATAAATACCAAAATCATCCCATCTATCCTGAACTTCATCAAGTTTAGGGAACATACTTCTTTGGATACCTTTTGAAATAGCTATTCCATATTTCTTTCTTTCTTCTTCTCGATTAATAAGTTCTAAATTATTAATATAATATTCTAAATCATCAATCAAGTCTTTAATATTTAAAGCTAAATCACCAATTTCAAATTTTTCATTAAGAGAAAGTTCATCAAGCTTATTTTTTATAGTTTCAGTATCCATATTTAGTATTTTATCATTATCATCGTTAATTGAAGATGAATTATCCTTTAATTTATTATGAATAAATGTATGTGAAATTTGGGAAATAATTTGTAAAGGTTTAGTAAAATTATCATCAAAATATTTTATTATACAAATAGCAAGTATGTAAGTAAAGAAAATAATGATAATATTAAATGATCCTGTTAGAATTTTGTTCAAATCAAACTTTCCATATATCCAATAACTAAGAAAAATAATTATTAGTAAGGCTAAAAAAAGTGTTGTGATTAAACTGATAAATACTAAAATTTCTTTTAAAGATGTTTTATAAGGAAATGCTATTAATTCTTTAGTTTTTGGCTTTATAATAATAAGAATAACAAGTATTAATGCATTAAAGAACATTAAATAAAAATCTATTTCATTGAATTGATTAGAAAATAATATTTTTATACCTTGAATTAGCAAGGTTGTTAAAAATATAAAAATTAAAACATTGACCTCTTTAATATGTTCACTTAATTGAAAAGGTGAATTCATTTCTGGGAATTGGACTTTTGTATCAGTTAAAGTAATAACTGAAACACTTAAAATATTAGAAATAAAAGAAAATATTAATAATGTGAAAAAATAGTTATGATAAAATTCTATACTCTCGGTTATAGAAATATGATCAAGATTAAGAAGTGAAAAATGAACAAAAATTTGAGCTATGAAATAAGTTAAACCAATTGTAACAAAGATCTTGCATGTATTTTCTGTATTGAATAAATAAGGTGGAGTTACTTTATCATCTGACAAGTTTACTACATTATGTTTATACCAAAATTTATATACACATATTCCTACAAGTGTGTACATGACGGGTATTAATAAAATAGTGCTAATATCAATAATTCCAGGTTGAAAATGTTGAATAAGTAAACCCATTAATCCTGATTCTAATCCTAAGCCAATTGCACCATATATTCCATAGAATAAAGGGAAAATAACAAAAAATAAAGGAGAATAAGAAAAAAACAACAAGTTTTCAGGGTCATCTGCATTAAATAAATGATAAAAAATGATGAATTTAAATAATGAAAATGAATATACCATAAAAGGTATTAATACACTTTTTAGTTTAATTTTGGAAAGCATATTTATCAACTATCTCTCTTTTTTAAAATATTTCAATGATTAAGTCATTTTGTTAAATTAATATAAATATTATTGTTAAATTTTTAATTTTAAAAAAAAAAACATAATTTATATATTTATTTTATATATTATAGTAGTTTTATAGTAGTTTTGATAAAGTTCTTAATAAATAACTTTTTTAAAAATAAATATTATTAAAATATATTTATTTAAAATTAGTTATATTAACTAAAATAAATTTATATTATTTAAAATTTAAAATTATAGATTTTTATAAATTAATATTTAAAATTAAATAA
>JAITOM010000109.1 GCA_031289975.1 Methanobrevibacter sp.
TAGCCAAGCCCTCCATAAGAATAATTCTGATGATTGTACAAAAATATTAATTTTACTAAAAATATCTATTATCTATATATAAAATCAAATATATACTTTAAAAATTTATCATATCAATAAAATATATAATTTATCAAATATTTAAATCTATTATCTCAGAGACGCCGCCAAAAATATCAAACCGATGATAAAATGATTCTCTCCGATTTGTACATTCAAAATTGACTGAAACTTATCTAAATAACAAATAATTATTTTAAATTATTTATCATTCTTGCAGATAGACGGTGTTACAAATTAATTAGTCGTCCCTGCGAAATGCTAAATCCTATACTGCATATAGCTTTCCGGCGATTTACCCCCCAAAAAATCGCAGTGAAAAAACGCTGATTTTCGATTTTTTTGAGTAAAAAGGTATATTTAGCAGCGAATTATGGAAATTTTTTCATGTATAATTACCTTTAATAACCAAATAATTATGTCACTATAATACATAACAGAAACTAATTAAAGTAATCTTTGGCTATATTTGAGGAAACTGTAATTTGCTGCGATTTGCCCCTTAAATTATCAAAAATTATAGCCCTGAAAAAAAATTCTAAATTGGCTACAAATATTCCATATCGAATTGTTTATAATCTAAATATTATATTTAAAGTTACTTTAATTATTCTTTATTTATAATAATATATTTAATATAGTAAATATATGTATTAAAATTCTAAAATAAACAAAATGGATAATTTCTAAAATAAAGCTTGACAATATAAATCTAACATGATATTATTTCTTTATTGATTAGCAAAATGGCTGATTATTTTTAAGGAGATTTACATGTCAAGTTCTAATACGATATTAAAGAAGCAAACTCTCTTTCAGATGTCATTGTATGATCAGTTAGATTTTACTGATCCTCTCTTAGTTTTGTCTCAGATGATAGACTGGAACTTTATATGTATCTTATTATCACCTTTTTATTCAGAGCTTGGGAGAAAAAGTACTGATTTACGTACTTATGCTGGACTTATTATGCTAAAATACCTTGAAAATCACAGTGATGAGTCACTTATTCAAGAATATATCCGGAACCCGTATTACCAAGCGTTTTGCGGGGCTACTGGCTATAATACTGTCCCACCATGCCACCCCTCAAAGTTATCAATCTTTCGTGAAAAAATTGGCCAAAGAGGAGCTGAAATTATATTAGCAGCTTCTGCCTGTGCTTATGGCCTAGAAGCTTTTGACGACATAGTCATTATTGATAGTACGGCTCAACCCAAGTACATTGGTTACCCAACCGATAAAAAACTGGCGCGTGACATACTTCATGCTTGTCGGGCTATAGCTATAGCTGAAAACATCAAATTAGAAAGAACTTTCGAACAAATAGAAGCTAAATTGATAAAAATAATTAATTTTTCTAAAAATAGGAAAAATAATGGTTCTGATGACGCCTTAGTTGAATTAAAGAAAATAGCTACCGCACTCGTTACTCATCTTGAAAATAAGCTTCATGAAAAAGCTATCTTTACTTACGATCAAAAAATTGAATTGTTTCGCCGTATTCTAAAGCAAACAAAAAATTCCAAAAATAAAATTTATAGTATTATTGAACCTCAGGTTCAATGTTTAATAAAGGGTAAACCTAACCATAAATGTGAATACGGTTCTAAAGTCGGGATAATAATTAGCAAAAAATCAGGTATCATTCTTGGAGCCATAAGTTATGATGGTAATCCTCATGATAGCAAAACAATGGAAGTCAGTATCGAACAATTACAAAGAATGTATTCTCCGATTTATATGCCTTCCACAATGATTGGAGATCTTGGCTATCGTATCTTAAAAACAAAAAATCAAGACCCATTTGATGTACAAGTCTGCAACGTTAAAATAATAACGCCTGATCTTTTAAAAAAACTTACAAGTGACGAAGGTAGGAAACACTTAATCAAACAATTAAAATCGAGAAGCAAGATAGAACCAATTATTGGTCATCTCAAATCAGATTATAGGCTTTCCAGAAACTTTCTTCATCATGAAATTGGTGATAAAGTTAATTGCATATATTCAGCAGTGGCTTTTAATCTTAAAAAGGTTATGAACGCGGTAAAGGCTAAAAACGATATCAGTTCATTAATAGCAAATTACGCTCTTATAACGGCTTTAAAAAGTAAAATTATCGATGATATTATCTCAAAAAAGAATGCAAAATCAGTAGTCGAACAAAATAAAAAATCTGATAATTTGGATAACAAATTATTTTAGATTTTTATGAAAGCATATATAGTCAGGTGACTAAAAAAATTATTTTTTCTCAAAAATGAAAGTCATTAAATAAAAAATTAGTTGATACTAGTATTACTAAAAATCATGAATCCTAAATTCAAAAATTAAGCGACTCTGTCTGGTATCCCCTTTTAAAAAATTCATAAAATATCTTGAAAAAAAATAGGCTCTTACGCTCTTACTGGTTCTTCTGCCCTGTTCCTTCCGCCAGTTTTCTAAATTACAGGTGTCTGTCCTTACTCAAAGGTTTCTAGCCTGGTCAGTCCTCTTCTAAATTATGGCAGGCACATGGTCATTTTGGAAATCACTATCGAGCCCTTACTTAAAGATAGTTATTTATGCGTGATATTCATTGTAATCACTAAAAAAAAATAATTAAAACCATAACTAATATACAAACAAAGCTTTATATGTTGAAAAGTTGTCTAATATTGAAAATATTATTATTTCAATTTGATCAAACCTTTTTTTATAAATCAACATTAATTATCATATTATTATCATCAAAAATCAGATTAAAACTATATTTAAGCGTCAAAGTCGAATTTGCTTAAAAAATTTAGGACCCCCATATTGTAGTTTTTGAATCTATACTTATAGAATAACAGTTCTTTTACTTCATATTTCCTCCCAATATCATATCTTATCATTTAAATCACTATATTATATTACTAAAATATACTAAAACTAAATATTATCAATTATTATATATTTTTTCACTATTTTTTAGTGTCAATATTGCTTCGAAGAAAATAAATAAGATTCCTTTGCATATTTTTACATAAATTCGAGGTATTTAGGTGGTCTGCAAAGCTCCCCAAAGTGATTTTCCATTTCGCAGGGACGACTATATATTATATTTCCTAAAAATTGTATTAAATATTCTTTGATATTTTTTTTCTTGACAATAGATTTTTTATATGCTAGAATCAGTGAAAGTGATTTAGCAATCTACATTATGATGAATTTTTGAGCCTTATTAT
>JAITOM010000148.1 GCA_031289975.1 Methanobrevibacter sp.
ATTATAAGTTAGATATTAGAACTTAGAAGTTATAAGTTAAAATCAAATATGTATTTATCTAAATTAAATTAAATCCTAGATTGAGATGTGTTAGATGGGTGAAATATTAGCAATAATTAATCAAAAAGGAGGATGTGGAAAAACAACAACGGCTGTTAACTTTGGGACATCATTAGCTCTCTTAGGAAAAACTGTTTTGATTGTAGATTTTGATCCTCAAGCAAATGCAACAACAAGTTTTGGTGTAGACAAATTAAAATTAGAGAAAACAATATATGATGCTCTTAGTGGAGAAATCAATGTTGAAAAGGTCATAAAAGCAACATTCATTAAAAATTTATTTATATTACCAAGTAATATAGAGCTTAGTGGGATAGAAGTTGAATTAAATAATAAAAAAAATTTCCATGATGCACTAAAAAACCTTTTAAATCCTGTAAAAGACCTTTTTAATTATATAATAATCGATGTTCCGCCGTCACTTGGAGTAATAACTGTCAATGCATTAGTTGCAGCAAATGGAGTTATTATACCAATTCAAGCTGAATATTATGCATTAGAAGGTGTTGCTGATTTAATTAACACTATTAAATTAGTAGAAGAAAGACTAAAAAGCCCATCCCCAATAAGAGGAATTGTTCTCACTTTATATGATTCAAGAACAATATTAGGTAGAGAAGTTTATAAGGAACTTAAAACTTATTTTGGTGGAAAAGAACACATTTTTGATAGTGTTATTCCAAGAAATGTTAAGTTAGCTGAAGCACCAAGCCATGGATTGCCATGTATAATTTTTGACCCAGTAAGTAGAGGATCAAAGGCCTACATGAAACTTGCAAAAGAATTTTTAGAATTAGAAAATCAAGAGCATTAATAAATCATGCATATCACTACATAGAATAGGGGGATATTAAAATGGTAAAAAAAGCGGGATTAGGAAAAGGATTGGATGCTTTAATTCCAACTATTTCTGAAGAAGACTTAAAAAATGAGATTTCATTAGAAGATATTTTAAATAAAAATAATGATTTAAAAAAAGATAGTGAAAATCAAGAAAATCTAATCAAAAAAAATGATATTGATGATGAAAATATAAAAGAGGTTATAAAAATTATAGAAAAAAATCCTCGAATTACTTTATGGTCATCTAAATCAGCAGCAGTTCTAAAATATTTAAGAAAAACAAAACCAGAATTTAGTATTAGTAAAGAAGCATCAATGCTTATGGATAAAGCAATATCTAATAAATATCCCGAAATATGGAAACTGTTTGAAAAGATTAAGTAACATAAATGTAGATTTATAGGTACTGTAAGAAGAGGATGATTTTTGCAAATGAAAAATTAAAAAGTTAGGCTAAAAACTTTATGAGATGTATATGGTCTAAGTCGTTTCTACCTAAAAATCAAATTTTAAATTTCCACCCTCTTTTTACAGTGCTAATTTATATGATTCATTTTTCATTTAATAAGTATTAATTATTATTTAATTGTGTATTTATTCCATGTATTTTTCAACAGCATTGTCATAGCTATTTTTTAATTTAGATAAGCTAATTGAAGTATTATTATCAAGTATTTTAAGTGTATCTCCTTTAACCTCACCAATACAACTACAAGGAACTCTTATATCATTTAAAATACTTTCTACATGATCTTCTTTAACAGTTATTAAATATCTTCCCTGACTCTCAGAGAAAAAAAGATTATTTAAACCGATATTCTCATCATGAACAATCCTATATATTTCAACTTCACAACCTAAGCCTCCAGCTATTGCCATCTCAGATAAACAAATAGCTATTCCACCAGCAGAACAATCATGAATAGCTGTTATATTATTATTAATATCTTCATCCAACAACCTTAATAGTTCAAGATTTATCTCTTTTTCATTTTCAATATTTACTTTAGGAGCTTTACCTTGCTCTAAATCAAAACATACTTTATGATATATTGAACCATCAACTTCATTATATGTGGTTCCAATAGCTATTATTTTATCAGACTCGTTTTTGAAATCTAAAGTTCTGATGTTTTTAATTTTTCCTACACCAATAGCACCCACAACAGGAGTTGGATTAATTTTTATGCCCTCACTCTCATTATAAAAACTTACATTACCACTAATAATTGGTGTTTTAAGACTACTTGCAATATCTGAGATTCCTTCAATA
The DNA here is from genome assembly GCA_031289975.1 of Methanobrevibacter sp. Taxonomy (GTDB): domain Archaea; phylum Methanobacteriota; class Methanobacteria; order Methanobacteriales; family Methanobacteriaceae; genus Methanovirga. Next base: position 2,177 of record JAITOM010000148.1, read on the forward strand.
CATTTAGTAAAACTCCAAAGAATTTCAGGATTTTCAGGATTTCCAAAATTTAGGCAATCCACAAGTGTATAAGGTTTTGCTCCCATGGAAACAGTGTTTCTAATAGCTTCAGCTACACAAGCAGCCCCACCACGATATGGAGACAAGTTAGTGTAAATACTGTTTGTATCACAACTTAATGCAATAAATGTTTCGTCATCTATACTTAATACAGCTCCATCATCTCCTGGTTTTATAATGGTTCTAATCTGAACTTCATGATCATATTGATTGTAAACCCATTTTTTACTCCCTATATTTGGATTAGATAATAATTTAAGAATAGCTTCTTCAATATCTATATCTTCAACTTCAAAATATTCATTACTAATTTTAGGTTCTCTTATTTCACGGTTTATATATGGAGGGTCAGCTAAAAGGTGAGATAATAAATTAGCTATTATTTCATCTCCATTTTTAACTATCATATTACTCTCATCTGTAACTTTGCCTATAACCCCTGATGGAATTTCATGTTTATTACAAATAGCTATTAGATCATCAACATGCTTTGGATTGATAACAAATATCATTCTTTCTTGAGATTCTGATAACATGATTTCATAAGGAGTCATTCCAGCTTCCCTAAGAGGAATTTTATTTAAATCAATCACTGCCCCATTACCACATTTATCTACAAGTTCACTAATACAACAAGTTAATCCACCACCACCAAGATCTTTAACGCCAGAAACCTCTATTTTTTCTAAGATTTCAAGTGATGCTTCAAGAACTTTCTTCTTGGTGAAAGGATCCCCCACTTGAACAGCTGGTCTATCATCAATTTCTGAACTTTTTGTTAATTCAACTGATGCAAATGTTACTCCATGTATTCCATCACGACCAGTGGTGCTTCCCATAAGCAAAAAAACATCATCGGGATTTGGAGCTACTCCTTTTACAATATTCTTTTTAGGAAGAAGACCAACACACATAACATTTACAAGAGGATTTGTTTTATATGAGCTATTGAAGACTACTTCACCACCAACTGTAGGAATCCCAACACGATTACCATAATCTGAAATACCTTTTACAACATGTTCAAATAAATATCTTGATTTTTGATCCTTTAATGAGCCAAAATGTAGTGAATCAAGAAGAGCTATTGGCATGGCACCCATTGAAATAATATCTCTTAGAATTCCCCCTATTCCTGTTCCTGCACCACCATAAGGTTCAATAGCTGATGGATGATTATGACTTTCAATTCCAACTGCAAGTGCAAGTTCATCAGTAATTGAAACAATTCCAGCATCATCTCCAGGTCCCATTATTATGTTCTCTCCTTCATTTGGAAACATACTCAAAAATGGTCTACTACTTTTATATGAACAATGTTCTGAAAACATTATATCCAACATTCCCTCTTCAAGAGGATTTGGAACTCTTCCAATTTTCTCCACAATATACTCCATTTCAGAATTACTTAACATTTTCTTTCCTTTTTTTATATATATAATAATGAATTACTCTTAAATTAAAATTTAATTTATATTGGGTTCGATGAAGTTTTTAACAAATAGCTTTTTTATTTTAATAAATAGTTCTTTTAAAAATAAATATTATTAAAATATATTAATTTAAAATTAATTGTATTAATTAAAATATATTTATATTATTTAAAATTTAAAATTATAGATTTTTATAAATTAATATTTGAAATTAAATAATTTAATAAAAAAAGATTATCATCCAAAATTTAAGAACTTTTCCAAAATGACTACAATATTAAATTAATTTTTTAAATAATAATTATAATTAAATTATATGAATAATAAATAAAAAAATTAATAATTTATTTTTATCAAACTTTTCATCTTAAATTATAGTTTTTATCTAACTTTTTCAATATAAATTTTTGCTTTAATTTTTTATTTTAAATTTTAATGATCATAATCAGAATTTATAATCTAAAATTGAAAAAATTTCACAAAATACTTACAAACGAAATAAGAAAATTTTAAAAAAATTATGTTCTCATAAAATATATACCTTTATATGCTTATACCATCTTATATAATATAGTATCTCAAATTGTTGAAAATTTGAGAATAAAATTTCATTAAAAAATAATTTAAAAAAAATAATTTAAAAAGTTTTTTATGAAGCCAAAACTTAAGAAAAGTGTAAAACTTATTCTTATCTTTGTAATAAACTTCTCCCTAATTGGAACAATGTTCTTGGGCTATAGTAACGCTCCGAATATTTCTGATTATAGTAGTGAAAATCAAAGTCAAATTGAAAGTAATCAAAGTCAAGAGATTACTAATCAAAGTCAAGAGGATACTAATCAAAGTCATTTAGAAATTGATCCACTCTATGATGGATTCGATGAATATGTGATGAAGCCTAATGGTGAAAAAGTTCATAAGTATATTTGGGCTATTGGTACAGATTCAGTAGGAAGTGATCGATCCCCATATAAATGGGGAAGATGGTATCTTGCTAAAATTTTAAATAAAAATCCTGCCACTGATGAATGGGGAAATCTTCGGTATGTTAGAGGATATCAACAAAATTATTGTGGTTATGATGATGGTGAGTTAATTGAAGGTCAAATAATCGATTCAAAAACAGATTCTGATTATGATGTTCCTTCAGGTAAAAATCATAATTCCAATCATCCTTCTATTGAGATTGTTGATCTTAAAGAAGTTCCTAATCCAGATTTTCTTTGGTATGGAGATGAATATTTAAATCCTAACAGATTACAAATCCAGGGTAGATCTTCATCTTATATTTAATAATAATTTATTTTTGATATTTCTTTTATTTTATAGTTAGATTATGAATGAAACCCATATTTTGTAATAAATACATTTTTAGATGAATTTTGTAAAATTTAGTACTTCAACACTTATTTTAAGTGACTAATTTTAAATCTTTAATTTTTTAAATAAAATCGTATAACTAACATACTATTTTTTACATGAAAAATAAATAATCAAAAAACTTTTTAAAGTAAAAATTCATGTAAATGTTATTTTAATCAATAAAAAAAGGTTTTGATAAATTATAGATACCATGAATAAAAAAACTAAAAGAAAAGAAATTAAAAGACAAAATAAAGTAAATAAATCTAATTATACAATAAATAAAAACCAATTTGGTGAAAATTTAGGTATAAAAGATTATAAGTATAGTGAAATTTAAAAAATAAATAAATAAAGGAGAAATTTTATGAAATTGAAAATATTAAGTTTAGTCCTAATAGCTATTTTAGCTATCAATAGTGTAGATCTTGTTAACCCTTATGTTGTTAACCCTTATGTTGTTAATAATACGGGTGATTCTAATAATTCTATTAATGATACTATTATAGAAACTATAAATTATTTAAATGTATTCAAATTACCTATTGCTACT
>JAITOM010000237.1 GCA_031289975.1 Methanobrevibacter sp.
CAATTTTAACCATTTCTGTTCCAGGCTTACCTTGCACTAACTGAACACAGTTTCCATCTTTAATATCTACTGCTGGAATTACAAACATTTTATTATCACTAAAAAACATTCATTCACCTATTTTAAAAAATTTAAGAAATGATAATTTAAAGTTTTAATTAGGATTAAATAAAATCAAATGCTTAATAATTTAATTGACTTTAATTATATAAATAATTATTGTTGTAGTGTCTTGTCAAAAATGGGCACTGTAAAATTAGCATGGATTTTTACAATTGAAAAATTAAAAACATGCGCTAAAAGTTTAATTACATGTATATGTACTAAATTTTTTCTGCTAAAAACCCAAATTCCAGATTGTGGATTTCCATCCTCTTTTTACAGTGCCTTATTATGTGTTTTTGAATTGAAGATTTTTTATCAAACTTAATATTTTATTGTGATAAAGTATTATGATTTTATCAGTAACATATTTGATAGGAACGAAAATATTGAAATTTTCATGTTTATTCGTTTTTAAGCTATTAGTTTCATTATATACGATATTTTAACTATTATAATTCCTACAGTTATCTTTTTCATTATTTATAATAAATTCCACATCTTCTTCAAAGTATTCCAAAAATCTTAAGATTGTTCGAATACCCATTCCTTCTTTAAGAACTAATCTTCCTTTTCTAACTTCAACATTAAAGTCATTATCACAAACTTTATATGCTTGGCTACCAAATTTAATGTTGAGGGATTGATTTTTATCTAACATGAAATTAAATTAATCATCTTACAGTTTATAAATTTTATGTTTTAATGAGAGTGTCAAAGGTGGTGGAGTTTTCGGAAATTTTGGATTTTTATTTATAAAAGAAACCTAATAATGGTAAACATCCATAAAAGTTTACACCCTCGTTTTAATTATCAATATTATGTTGTGATATCCAAACATTATGTAATAATTTTTTGATGCTCATATACAACACCAGTTTGATTTTTCACGACATCATTCTTACTGATAAGTGTTATTAGTATTAATTTTGGAGTGGTATCAAAAATTTAGTTGAAATCAAATTTTTATTTTAAAAAAACTTTTAAAATTTGAATAATAATTTTTTTTATTAAATTATTTAATTTTAAATATCATTTTATAAAAATCTATAATTTCAATTTTTAAATAATATAAATTTATTTTAATTAATATAAATAATTTTAAATTAATATATTTTAAATTAATATATTTTAAATTAATATATTTTAATAATATTTATTTTTAAAAAAATTATTTATAGTCATTTTGGAAAAGTTCTTAAATTTTGGATGAAAAATTTTTTTATTTAATTATTTAATATTACTTTATAAAAATATATAATTTTAAATTTTAAATAATTTAAATATATTTTAATTAATATAAATGATTTTAAATTAATATATTTTAATAATATTTATTTTTAAAAAAGTTTATTTATTAAGAACTTTATCAAAACCACTATATTAAAAGCTTTATCAAAACTACTATAGAATTTAAAACATATTTTATTGCAAACATTTATATTTTAATTGATAATTCGCACGATTATATTATGGGAATCATTGAAATACTGGAAATGTATTGCAAAAAATTAGGTGTTAAATTATAATATAAATCAAATAATCAAAAATAAATTTTGATAATTCACTATAAATAAAAATTATTTCATTTAAACACTTATAGCAAAATAAAGTAAAAGTTTCATAAATATAAATTCTAATAACATAAAATAATTAATGGTGAGCTAATGGTTCCTGAGGTAATGGTAATTCTTGGAAGTGGGAGTGATTTAAAAATAGCTAAAAAAACTATGGGTAGTTTAGAAGAACTTCAGATTTCTTATAGCTTAAAAGTTGCATCGGCTCATAGAACCCATGAAAAAGTGAAAAATTTAGTAATTAAGGCAACAGAAAATGGAGTTAAAGTTTTCATAGCAATAGCTGGTTTATCAGCACATTTGTCTGGTTCAATAGCTTCTTACACCCATAGACCAGTGATAGGTGTTCCAGTGGATGTAAAATTATCTGGACTTGATAGTTTATTATCATCTGTTCAGACACCATATCCTGCTTCAATTGCTACTGTTGGAATTGATCGAGGAGATAATGCTGGAATTTTAGCTGCTAAGATTTTAGCTATTAGCAATGAGAAAATTAAAAATAATTTACATGATTTAAGAAAAACTTATCATGATAAGATTCATAGTAGTGAAAAAGAAATTTTAAGTCAAATAAATGGTGGTTACTATAAGAATTTTCAAATTAATGGATTAAATAATAATAATTTTAAAGATGAAAATAGTAATAACGAATTAACAAATAAGGTTGATGTTGCTGTTATTTTAGATAGTTATTCTAATATAAAGATTGGGGAAAATATTATAGAACTATTAAATAAATTAGAAATAAGTCATGATTTTAAAATCATATCTCCAATAGCTAATCCAATGGAATTTGAGAAATATATTAACACGAAAAATGTTAAATTCTTTATAGGTGTTGGTGGATTATCTGCACATATAACTGGATCAATTGTTGCTTTAAGTGAAAAGTTGGTTATTGGTGTTCCATGTTCTAATCAATTAAATGGTTTAGATGCTTTATTTTCAATGGTAAACATGCCACCAGGAGTTCCAGTTGCCACTGTTGGAATAGATAATGGATACAATGGAGCATTGTTAATAGGAAAAATATTGGGAGTACATGATAAAAAAATAGAAACAAATTTAAAAGGAGAAATAGCTAATGAAAGAATTTTTAAAGAAATTTGAAAAAGAGTTTAATACTGTTGAAATTGATGAGGAAGTTTTAACTGTATTTGATGCTACTAAGATATTGAATAAGTATCCTCGAGATATTGTTGTTTTAAATAATCCAAAGGGATATAATATTCCAATAATATCTGGTTTATGCAACACAAGAGAAAAAATTGCAAATGCAATTAATTGTAAAAAAGAGGATATTATTCATAAAATGGCTTATGCAATGGAAAATCCTATTAAAATCGAAAAAGCATCGAATTTAAAAAATTACACTACTATTGAACCTGATTTAGGAAAATTACCAATTTTAACCCATTTTAAAAAGGATGGTGGAGCATACATAACTTCAGGAGTTGTAATTGCTAAAGACCCTGAGACAAACATCCCTAATGCATCAATTCATAGAATGTTAGTTTTAAGTAAGGATAAGTTAGCTATTCGTATTGTTCCACGTAATCTATACACTTACTTTAATAAAGCTAAAAAAATGAAAAAAAATTTAGAAATTGCAATAGCTATTGGATTGGATCCTGCAGTTTTACTTGCAAGTACAACTTCAATATCAATTGATAATGACGAGATGGAAGTAGCAAATAATTTTAAAGAAGGTAAGTTAAAATTATTTAATGTAGGAAATTTAAGAGTTCCAGAAGCAGATATAATTTTAGAAGGCGAAATATTACATGATAAAACAGCTAAAGAAGGACCTTTTGTTGATTTAACAAATACATATGACCACATAAGAGATGAGCCTGTAATTCAACTTGCAAAGATCCATATTAAAGAAGATAATCCCTACTATCATAGCATTATTCCAGCAGGATTTGAGCATAAACTTCTTCAAGGTCTTCCTCAAGAACCAAGAATATATAAATCAGTTAAAAATGCAGTTCCAACAGTTAAAAATGTTCTTTTAACAGAAGGAGGTTGTTGTTGGTTACATTCTGCAATATCCATTGAAAAGCAAAGTCAAGGAGATGGAAAAAATGCTCTTTTAGCTGCACTCTCAGCACATCCATCACTTAAACATGCGGTTGTTGTTGATAAGGATATAAATATATTTGATTTAGAGGATATTGAATATGCAATATCTACAAGGGTTAAAGGAGATGAGGATATAATAATTATTCCTAAGATAAGAGGATCATCACTTGATCCTGTAGCACTTCCAGATGGAACAACAACAAAGGTTGGTGTTGATGCAACAATTGATATTTCTCAAAAAGAAAAATTTGAAAAAGTAAATTTTTAGTTAACCATATATAAATCTCTTATTTATTTAGTTTAATAAATTAGGGGTATGTTTTTATTATTTTAAATAATTTTATTTAAGATATATTTTATTGTAGTCATTATGGAAAAGTTCTTAAATTTAAAATGATGATTTTTTTATTAAATTATTTAATTTCAATTATAACTTTATAAAAATCTATAATTTTAATTAATATAAATAATTTTAAATTAATATCTTTTAATAATATTTATTTTTATTTATTTTTAATAATATTTATTTTTATTTATTTTTAATAATATTTATTTTTAAAAAAGTTATTCATTAAAAACTTTATTGAATCAATTATAATTAAAGTATTGAATCAATTATAATTAAAGTAAAATATTTATTTATAGTTTAAAAATGAAAAGTTTGATAAAAATAAATTATTAATTTTTTTTATTTATTATTTATATAATTTATTTATATTTTATTTTATAAATTAAAACAATTTAAATAATATTTTTAATTATATTGGATTAAAAATGTTTGTAAGTAGAGAAAAACTTCGTTTTTCTAATTGAACACATTCAATAATTAAGTTTTTAAAAATGAATTTTAATTATTAATTTTCTAATTGGAAAGACTATAATTCTTATTTTTAAAAATAAAATAATAAAATTTATAATTTAAAAAATTAATAAAATATTAATTAGAATTTTTAAAAATAAAATATTTTAAAAATAAAATATTAATTACAAAAATTATTTTTTCCACTTATTTTTTCCATTATAATAAAAGAATATTAAATTTAAATTATAAGATAAGATAGTTTTTATTAATTTAAATCATAAGATAATACATTATTTATTATAAAATTATAAAATAAAAATGATTATAAAATTATAAAATAAAAATGATTATAAAATTATAAAATAAAAATGATTATAAAATAAAAATGATTATAAAATTATAAAATAAAAATGATTATAAAATTATAAAATAAAAATGATTATAAAATTATAAAATAAAAATGATTATAAAATAAAAATAGTAGGGTGTTTAACTTGTCATGGTTATTTGTAATATTTGTAATTTTACTATCTTATGTAAAAACAGGAAACAAGATAAATAGAGATTCATCGGTTTCTATTGTTATTCCTGCGTACAACGAAGATGCAGGAATCGGAACTATTGTTTCAATGGTTAAAAAAATATCCTATGTAGGTGAAGTTATTGTAGTGGATGATGGATCTTATGATAAAACAGCAATCAAAGCAAATGAAGCTGGAGCTACAGTTATATCCCATACAAGTAATCAAGGTAAGGGATCAGCTATTGAAACAGGACTTAAACATTCAAAAGGGGATATAATTGCTTTTATTGATGGTGATCTTCAAGATTTGAAATCAGAACAAATTGATGTTATGATAAAACCAATCATGGAAGGAAAAACAGATATTACAAAAACAAAATTTAAAAGAGAAGATGGAAGAGTTACAGAACTCACAGCAAAACCTCTTTTAAGTTTTTTTTTCCCAGAAATTAAATTAGAACAACCATTAAGTGGACAATTTGCAGGAAAACGTTCAGCTTTAACTAAAATAAGATTTGAAAAGGATTATGGTGTTGATGTAGGAATCATATTGGATGCGGATGCTAATGGACTTAAAATTGAGGAAGTTGATATTGGGGAGATAAAACATGATAGTTCTTCTTTAGAAGATTTGCATAACATGGCAAATGAAGTTGTAAGAACTGTAGTTAACAGATCAATGGAGTATGGTAGAATAACTCTAATTGATACTGTTGGAACATATATTCGCTCATCTCTTTTAGGATTGTCACTTATTACTCTTGGATTATTCATAATATTTTTTGTAGGATACATACCAACTTATGTAGGAATTTTTATTTCTGTTGTTGGTATCATAATATCAATTTATTACATTATAAAACTTGTAACTAAAACATATAAATTGTTTAAAAAAAGAGGAAATAGAAGTTTTATAAAATCTTTTATCCTGATGCATTTTCCAGTTTTAATATCTGGAGTAATTCTTCTCTTAATGGCTTCTACATTCATAACAGCTATTAATTTTTCTGATGGACAACTATCCATTGAATTAACATCAAGGACATTAAAAATATTTCCAGAAACCGCATCAAAAAATCAAATAAGTATAAGAGGACCATACACTGTAGGTCCTGCATTAGAAAATGAATCAAATATTATTAGGATGCCATCAGATGCTCTATCTACTTTAGAACTTGGTTACAATGATACAATAAAAATAAACAACAGTTATTATACTATTAATGAAACAAGATCAAATGAGGGAAATATGATTCGTTTTCCTAATATTGTTAGGAATTATCTAAATTTAAAAGATGGAGAGGTTATTTCAGATGGAAAAATCACTCGAATATTTGAAAATTTATTTGTTCAAAGAAAAGTTAATGAGACGAATTCAACAAATTGTTTTGAATATTTTGTTATTAACTCACAAGCATCTGAAGCCAAATATATGGATATTTATCTTGATAATCAACTTCTATCAAAAGAATTTGGTGTTTTTAATAACAATGGTACTTATTCAATTTATGTAAATGGTAATTATGTAAAAACAATTGAAGCTAATTCAAATATGAATGATAGTTATTTTGCTTATTGGGGAGACCATATAATCGAATTAAGAATTTATAATCAAACTTCTTCAATAAAGAACTTCCAAAAAAGTGATTATGGTGCATTTTTATCATTTGATTTAAATTAATTGGAAGCTCAAAATTTTATTTATATATAGTGGAATAAAAAAAGTTTGTAATTAATCATTTATTTTTATTTGCTTAATTTTTAGTAATATTTTTTAATATCTTATTAAATTATTAATTAATAAATTTAAGTATTTTATTTTTAAAAATAAATAATATTATATTTTTATTTATGAAATTGATAATTTAAAGATATTTTTAGAAAAACCATTACTTAAAAACATTTTTAGTTCACTATACTATAAAAATAATTGTTACCCATTCTAAAAGGAGGTTAAAACATGAAAACGATAATCATTAAACCAAATCGCTTTTCATTTTATACAGCAAGTAGGGTTTATCATGGTATTGGTTATATAATTCAATATGCTAAGCTAAATGGAGAAACTATCGATTATTTAGATTTATATCGCATGAATTGGAAAGAATTTAAAAACAGAATAAAAGATTATGATTTAGTTGGTTACAGTATTTTATCATTTGATTATACTGATGCGATGAAAGCTATTTCTCTAAACAAAGAAGTAAATAAAAATGCCACAATAGTAGTTGGTGGTGTTGATGTAAGCATAGATCCCGACAAATATATTCAAAATCCACTAATTGATCATGTTATTAAGGGTGAAGGTGAAATTTCATTCTTCAATCTTATTCAACAGCGAAAAATGGGGAAAATCAATGAAAAATTAATCATTGGAGAACCTATTGAAGATTTAGACAGCTTAGGTTTTATTGATCGAGATTTATTTCCAAAAGAAAAGATCACTGCGGATGTTAAAGATCTTTTAGGGTATGATGAGCATCATTTTTCTATTTTTGCAAGTCGTGTTTGTCCTTATAATTGTAAATTTTGTATATCTAAAACCATTTTTGGATCTAAACCACGATTTAGGTCAGCTGAACATGTTGTAAAAGAACTTATTTATCTTAAAAATAAATATGGATTAAAATCTTTTAATATTTTTGAAGATAATACTTTACAAAATAGAGAATGGCTTTTGAAGTTTATTGATTGCTGTAAAAAAACTAATTTTAAGGCTAAATTTAATATTGTTGGAAGAGTGGATAGTATACTCAAAAATAAAGATTTATTAAAGGAATTATATGAAATTGGTTTAAGATTTATTTTCATTGGTATTGAATCAGGATCTGATAAAATGTTAAAGTATTTTAACAAAGGTACAACTGTGGATTTGAATAGAAAAGCTTTATCAACACTACATGAAAATGGAATATATTCATTTTCATCATTTATGTTTGGTTTTCCAGCTGAAACTAAAAAAGATATTAAACTAACAGAAAAATTTATAAGAGAAAACAAAATAAGTTTTTTCCTATTGAATCAATTCTTTCCATATCCTGGCTCTTATTTGTATGAAGAGTATAAAAATAATAATTTAATTTATGAAGGAACTAATATAGCAGTATATAACTTACATATGGCCGCAATTTTTGGATTTCTACATTTACCTTTGCTAAAAGGTGTTAATTATTATTATGTTTCATGGACTATGTTTAAAATATATTTTTATCAACATTCTAATCTAAAATCAAGATTATTTAATATTTTGAGTTTATTCATGAGTTACGTTGGCATTAGTATATTTTATTTAATACATAATCTGGGGAAAGCTATAAAAAAATTTTAAATAAGGTGAGTTAAAAATATTTTAGGAGTGAAGTTGTTGAGTTAATTTTCAACAATCGATGATGATTGCTGCAATAATAGAAAAATCCTTTTAAATGGGCTTAATAACAAGTCATTCTCTTCAATATATAAATTGGATTTATATTGACAAATTTTCTATATTTTAACAACAATGAATAAACGGCGATAACATGAAATGTGCAATTGTATATCCTCAAATCGAAACAAACTTTTTAAAGAGAAAATTATTTATAAATAATAATTCTACTATTCCTTTTCATGGAATAGGTCTTATTATATCATATTGCAACCAAAATAATGAGAATGTTGATTTTATTGATGCTAGGAGCTTTAATAATTATAAAAATTTTGCAGATAAAATTAAAAAATATGATTTAGTAGGTTATAGTATCATGTCAGTAAATGCAGAAAAAGCATTCAATTTAATAAAAGTTAATAAAGATATTAATAAAAATGTTATAATTTGTGTTGGAGGGGTAGATCCTTCTATTAGACCAGATATATATGTTGATAATGATTTAATTGATCAGGTTATATGTGGTGAAGGAGAAATAGCTTTTTTAAATCTTGTTAAAATGGTTAAAAATAATTATTTAGTTGAAAAACTTGTTTTTGGTGAGAAAATTGAGGATTTGGATACTATTAGTTTCATTGATAGATCATTGTTTCCTCATGAAACTATATATGATTATCATTATTATCCTTCTGAAAATAGATTAGATATTAAAATGGAGCCAAAAAATCCATACTTTACATTTATAACTAGTAGAGTGTGTAAATATAATTGTAGTTTTTGTCAACCAGTTTCTAAAAAAATATTTGGTAAGAAAGAAAGAGTAAGAACAGTGAAAAACTTTATTGATGAACTTAAAGATATTAGACGAAAACATGGGATGAACTCTTTTAGCATTATGGATGATAATTTTTTACAAAATAGGGATTGGATTGAAAAATTCATTGAAATGTATGAAGAGACACATATGGATTTAAAATTTGAGTTATTATCTCGTGTAGATCATATATATAACAACAGAGACTTAATTCCAAAACTTAAAGATATAGGGTTTTTTGCAACGTTTATAGGTTTTGAATCTGGTTCTGATAAAATCCTTAAATATCTTAAAAAAGGAACTACTGCTATTTTAAATGAAAAATCAGCACAGATTTTATATGATAATAAAATATCAACGGTTGCATCAATGATGTTTGGGTTTCCAAATGAAACACACGAAGACTATAAGCTAACAATAGATTTTGTATCAAAATTCAAAAAAATGAATTTTGTTTTTAATGCTTATAATCCACTTCCTGGATCAGCATTATATAATGAACTGGAAGAAAAAGGATTAATATATGAAAAAAGCAAAAATATTCGTTTTTATGTGTTTATTATTATACCTAGAATTAAACATGTGAATTATTTTAGTGTTAATTGGACAATATTAAAATGTGGCTTAATTTCATCAAAAAATAATTTTGAAAGAGGATTTAGAATAATGGCATTTATTTTTTCAAATATTGTTATTATATTTTTAACACTATATTTTATATTATATGAAAAAATTAATGATAATATGAAGTAAATAACTATTTATTTAATGAAAATGGTTCTTAATTACTTTGAAGTTTTCAATACAGATCTGAAAATTTATATTCTATTACTATAATTGTTGAAAGCTTTAAAGAGAAGAATAATATCGAAAATGTGGTTTATATGAAAATAGTGCTTATGTTTGGAACAAGACCTGAAATTATTAAAATGGCTCCAATTATTGATGAAGTTTTTAAAAAAAGTTTAAAGCTTATTTTAATACAAAGTGGTCAACATTATGATTATGAAATGTCCGACCAATTTTTTGAAGATTTAAAATTGCCTTCTCCAGATTATAATCTTAGTGTAGGATCAGGAAAACATGGTGAACAGACTGGAAAGATGATGGAAAGAATAGAAAAGGTTTTAATAGAAGAAAAACCTGATGTTGTTTTGGTTCATGGAGATACAAATACAGCTTTATCTGGCTTTTTAGTTGCTTCAAAGTTACATGTTCCAGTATGCCATGTAGAAGCAGGATTAAGGTCTTATAGTAATACAACCCCTGAAGAGATTAATAGAAAGATGATCGATGTTTGTTGTGAACTTTATTTTGCCCCAACTGAAGAATCTGCTATTAATTTGTCATTGGAAGGAGTTTCAAGAGAAAAAATTTTTATCACAGGAAATACTATTGTGGATGTTTGTCTTAGAAATAGATTAAAAATATCTAAAAAACAGTTGAACAAAAATCATGAATTAAGAAATTTGATTAACTTAGATAATATTATAACTTTAACAATACATAGGGCAGAAAATGTAGATAATAAGAAAAGTTTAAATAATATAGTTGATGTTTTGTGTGAAATGGAACATGCTAACATTATTTTTCCAATTCATCCAAGAACAAAGAAAGCTTTGAAAAGGTTTGATTTGTATGAAAAATTGTTTAATCTAAACCATGTTCATTCAATAAATCCATTAGGTTACTTAGATTTCTTATTACTCTTATCTAATTCTTCTTTAATATTAACTGATTCTGGTGGACTTCAAGAAGAGGCAATTATTCTTAATATTCCTATTTTAACTTTAAGAAATAATACTGACAGACCTGAAACAGTTACTGCTGGAGGTAACATATTAGTAGGATTTCAAAAAGAAAAAATTTTAAAACTTACTAATTGTATTCTAAATAATGAAGACATCGCAAATAAAATGAAAAATGCTAAAAATCCTTATGGTAATGGTAATTCGGCTGAAAAAATTGTAGACATTATTTTAAATAGTTATGAAAACAATGAACTAAAAATTGAATCTGTAGAAAATATAATAAATAACTTCACCTTAAAGATTGTGGAGGTGAAAGAGAATATTAATGTTTTTGATTTTGAAAAGAAAAATAATGCTAAAATTAGAATAGTTTATGATAAAAATAAAAGTAAATTCCCTATTAATGATTTAAACTTAAAAAATAAGTTTATTTTGTATGATCAAATAGGTTGATTTCCTAAATTTTTAAGAATTGTTAGATATTATTTATTTAGATGTATTGATTTAAATTATTTATATCAATCGAGGGTGTCAAAAACTGTGGAGGTTTTCTATTTTTTATCATCATTTTCACGATTCCGTAGTAGAGTCCGTATTTTCTTTTATTAAGAATCATTTAATTAAGTACAGTACAAAATTTGGGGCTGTGAAAAATCCAACTGATAAATTATTTTTCCAACTTTTTATTCAAATGTAGGCATTAAGTAAAAGTCCTTTTTAATATTGTATTGATCTTATAAAGTCCTTAAAATGCTTTAAAAAATTAAGTATTACAAATATTAAATAAAGTATTATAGTTTCGTCAGTTGAATTTTTCACACCCTCCAAAATTTGTGGTTAAAATATATGTTATCATGATATAAAATTTAAACCAACAAGTTTCTATATGGGTTAATATCTAATATATTCATGACGATTATAGCTTTAGAAACAATAACAAATAATATGTCTTGTTCAATCAAAATTATCTGATTTAAAAGATGGTAAGCTAGATATTAGTAAAGTCATTAAAAATGCTTTAACTATATTCCTTTACCAAAATTTTATTACATGATAATAAAATTTTTTATTCAATTCATGGCACTGTAAAAAGAGGTTGGAAATTTGAAATCCAAATTTGGTTTTTGTGCAGAAAAAATTGGCACTGTAAAAAGAGGATGGAAATCCACAATCTGGAATCTGGCTTTTTAGCAGAAAAAATTTAGACCATAGCTTAATCTTGAAAGTTTAAAATTAATCTTGAACTAAACATAAAATTCAATTTTATATAGTTAAAGTCGCACATTCACACATATCAGCTATTAATAAATCCTTATTCTTATCAAAAATAAATTCATCTGAGATAAAATACGATATTATCTTTCAAACTGACTCAGATAAAGTTTTTGGTAATGACTTCCAAGGGTAATTAAATCATCATGACTACCTTTTTCAACAATTTTACCTTTATCCATAACAATAATTCTATCAGCATCTCTAATAGTGCTTAAACGATGAGCAATCACCAAAGTTGTCCGATTTTTTT
>JAITOM010000252.1 GCA_031289975.1 Methanobrevibacter sp.
GAATATACTGCATTTGTGGTACTTTCCAAATCCATATACTTAGTATGTAATTACTATTATATATATTTTTCGGTCACAAAAGCTGAAATTATTTGTGTCACAGAATCTGATTAACCCCCCAGCTAAAGCAGGGGGATTGCATCAGATGTTTTGTTCAAATTTTATAAGATTATAATCCCCAGTTACAAATTTATTCTGTTGAGATAATATGCTTACTTCATTTCAGTTAATTTATCTTTAACTTTTTGGTAGAATTCTTTTCGTTCTGTTCTAATAAAGTAAACATCCCTTTCTGATTTAGTAAATTGAATTTCATCAAAATCATTAATTTCAAGATTGGTTTGACCATCAATAACTAAAACTGCCTTTTTGCCTTTCTTTAGTAATTTAATTCTTATATCACTTTTATCAGAGACTACAAATGGGCGTATACCTAACTTATACGGACATATTGGAATTATTAAAAATGCACCGACTTTAGGATCAACAATAGGACCTCCTGCTGACATAGAATATGCTGTTGAACCACTTGGTGTCGCTAAAATTAGTCCATCGGCTCTAAATAGTTCTACAATATCTCCATCTACTTTTACTTCAAATTCCAACATTTTAGCTGGTTTTTCAGTCATTATCACTATTTCATTTAAAGCAGAGAATAGCTTTCTATCATGAGAAACTTTAACTTGACTTCTTTTTTCCCTATAGTACTCACCTTTTAATAACTTTTCTAAATTTTCATTATAATCTTCTACTTCTACCTCGGTTAAAAATCCTACTGTTCCCATATTTATGGCAAATATTGGAATTGCAGAACTTAACTCTTTTATTGTATTTAATATTGTTCCATCCCCACCTAAAGTGAATATAATATCTGTATCAAATTCAGAAAGTTT
Organism: Methanobrevibacter sp.; assembly: GCA_031289975.1. Classification (GTDB taxonomy): domain Archaea; phylum Methanobacteriota; class Methanobacteria; order Methanobacteriales; family Methanobacteriaceae; genus Methanovirga. The sequence goes on from JAITOM010000252.1 coordinate 894, forward strand.
TGTTGAATATTGCAAATAGTCATCTTTAAGCTCTAATCCTTTTAATTGATTGTATAATATTTTATTTCTACTATGAATCTCTTCAATCATATCATCAATACTGTTTTTATTAAGATTATTTAATGCATTAGATAATTTTTCTTCAATTTTAATCTCAATACCCACCTTAATAAGATCATTAATGATTTTTCCACTGAATAATATTGGTTCTGTAGTATTTAATCTACAAACTATACCTATACTAATATCTTGACAATGTAAGCTATTAAAATTCTTATTTGATATGTTCAATTCTTTAATAATCTTTCTATGTAAACTTTTATTAGTAGAACCTACAATAGCAACTTTTTCATAAATATTTAAATCATTTCTTAAACCTCTTCCTTCTTTATCTGTAATTATAGCTCCAGATTCTTCAACAATGAGTTTTGCTGCTGAAATATCTAAAATTCTACTTCCTCTAAGATCAACGAAAATATCATATTTTCCTTGTGAAAGATAAGAAAACTCAATTGCAACTGAACCAATAAGTCTTATCCTACGAATTTTTTTAAGCAGATTAAACACATCTTTTTCTAAGTTTAGATATCCTCCAAGTGTTGCTTTTTCAAGTGTTGTTATCTCTTGATGATTAGGTTTTTCACCGTTAACCTTAGTTCCTTTATTTTTAACTGCCTCGTAAAGATCTCCTGAATAAAAATCTTTAATAAATCCCATTTGAATATCTTCTAATCTTGGTAGTTTTTCATCCTTAACTTTAGCTATAGCAATTGATATTCCATATGCTGGAATTTTTTTAAGAGCATTTGAAGTTCCATCCAATGGATCTATAACAAATATAAATTCTGCTTTATGAGAATCATCACAATTTTTCAGGTCTTCAATTATATTAACTGACTTTGAGCTATTTTTACCTAACTTCATCTCCCCAATTTCTTCACTAATTAAATAGCTTAAGAAATCATTAGACTTAAGAATACTTATAACTTCTTTTTCAGCATATTCATCGATTTTTTTAGTATCTGTTCCATCAGCACCAATTTTTATGAATTTTCCAGCTTCATTTTCATTTTGATGTTTTTTAATAGCTATTTCTACTTGTTCTATCATTTTATATGAAATTTCCCTACAAATTTCTATTTCATTATCGTTCATTAAATCATCACACCTTACTACATTACATTAATAAAAAAACTATATTTAATCCTCATTGTAAACTACTGATACAACCTTTCCAATTGCAATAACTAAAGCCGCTGATATTTTATCTCCTTTCTTATCAGACACACAAATTATCATAGAACCAGGATTCAATTTTGGAAGTTCTACTACTTCAGTATTCACTGCTGACATGCTGGAAACTGTAATTAACTTCACATTACCAATTTTAGCATTGATTAATGCATTATCAAAGCATTTAGCTTTGTTAAACCTTCTCCTTTTCCTGATACAATGCTTATATCCATTTAATCACCAATCATTCAATCTAGTCTTTTGTAAAATTGTTTGTTTTCTATTTATAGTGGTTTTGTTAAGGTTCTTTAATTTTGGATGAAAAATTTTTTTATTAAATTATTTAATTTTTGATATTACTTTATAAAAATCCATAATTTTAAATTTTAAATAATATAAATATATTTTAATTAATATAAATAATTTTAAATTAATATTTATAAAATCTATGATTTTATAAGTTAGAAAATTCTTAATTTTCTTTAGTGAAATTTTTTATTTCAATTAGAAAAACGAAGTTTTTCTTTATTTTTTAATAATATTTATTTTTAAAGAAGTTTATTTATTAA
>JAITOM010000274.1 GCA_031289975.1 Methanobrevibacter sp.
ACCCATTATAAAGAATTTAAATCCATTGAAGAATATAGACTGGGAAGTGCAAAAAATTTCTTAAAAATGCTATCAAATAAGTATATAAATAAAAGAAAATAAAAATACAAAATACTATACTATAATAAAAAAAATTATCATTTTAAAATATTAAGAACTTTTCCATAAGGAAGAACTTTTCATAAGGAATATATTTTAAAATAAATATTAATGAGTAAACGGGTTAAGTGATAATCATGTTAGAGAATTTAGGTAAAAATCTTACAAACACCATGAAGAAATTAGCTGGAATGAGTGTTATTGATAAGAAAATTGTTAAAGAAATTGTTAAAGAAATTCAAAGGGCATTAATTCAGTCTGATGTTAATATAAAACTTGTTTTAGGATTAACAAAAAACATTGAAAATAGGGCTTTAAATGAAAAACCTCCAAAAGGGGTGACTGCAAGAGAACATGTTATAAATATTGTCTATGAAGAAATGGTTAATTTATTGGGTGAAAAAACTCATGAATTAAATATTATTGGTAAACAATTTAAAATAATGTTTTTAGGGCTTCAAGGAAGTGGTAAGACTACAACAATTGGTAAATTAGCAAGATATCTTCAAAAGAAAGGTTTTAATCCAGCAATTGTTTCTACAGACACGTGGAGACCTGCTGCTTATGAACAATTAAGGCAATTAACAGAAGACTTACATATATCATTATATGGCGATCCAGAAAATAAAGATGCAGTTGATTTAGCAAAAAAAGGGCTTAAACAATTTAAAAACCAGAAAATTATTATTTTTGATACTGCAGGTCGTCATAAAGATGAAGTTGACTTACTTCAAGAAATGGAAGAACTTTCTTCTGTAATAAATCCTGATGAAGCTATTCTTGTTATTGATGGAACTTTAGGTCAACAAGCTGGTGAACAAGCAAAAGCATTTTCTAAAACAACAGATGTTGGTTCAATAATTGTAACAAAATTAGATGGTTCTGCTAAAGGAGGAGGTGCTTTATCAGCTGTTGCTGAAATTGGTGCTCCTATAAAATTTATAGGAACTGGTGAAAGATTAGATGACTTCGAGGTTTTTGATCCTGCAAGATTTATCTCACGACTTTTAGGAATGGGTGATATTAAATCCTTAATAGAAAAGGCAGAAGAAGTTATAGATGAGGATGTGGCTAATGAAACAATGAATAATATGTTAAGTGGAAAATTCACATTAGCTGATATGAAAAATCATTTTGATATGATGGGTAAAATGGGTCCGATGAAACAAATTATGCAAATGATTCCAGGTCTTGGTGGTAAAATTCCAAAAGATGTTAGTAAAATGACTGAGGACAAACTCAAGAATTATAAAATTATTATGAGTTCTATGACTGCCTATGAAATGGAAAATCCTAAAAAAATCAAACAATCACGAATCACACGAATTGCAAGAGGTTCTGGAGTTAAAAATGAAGAGGTTAAAGAACTTTTAAAATATTATAATAATACTAAAAAAGCAATGAAAGGATTTGGTAAACGTGGCGGAATGAGTGGACCAATGAACAGAATTATGAATCAGTTTAGATAAAATGAAAGAAGATTTAATTTTAAAAATAAAAAAACTTTTTGAACTTACAAATAACAATATTTGTAATCCTTGTCTTGGAAGAAAATTTTCAGATATTCTCTCAGAAGATTGGGTTTTTAATGAATTAAAAGATATGGACTATTTTATTGACTTAACTAAAGTATTAGATAGTGAAGTAAATAAACTAAGAGGAATAGCTATTAGAAATAAATTAGGTGATGAGAAATATCTAAATTACAACAACTGTGAAATATGTGGGGATATATTTGAAAGTATTGATAAAAAAGCTATTTTAAAAAAAATAGATGAAAAGGTTAAATTTTTATCCTTAGAATATGATAGTTTTTTAATAGGTAATAAAATTCCAAAAGAAGTTTTAGAAAAAGATTTAATGATTAATACTGAATTAAATATTGAATCTGAAAATATAAAAAAAGAAATTAATAGAATTATTGGTGAAGAATGGGAATCATTAACAAAGAAAGAAGTTAAATTTGAAAATCCTGACATTGTCATCGTTGTTGATTTAAGAAAAATCTTTAAAGAAATGGAAAATAATAATTCTTTAAAAATAGAGAACAATAGTTTTTTAAAAGATGATAATGAATTAATAAAAGTTAGGATACAAATTAATCCTTTATTTATAGAAGGAAGATATTTAAAATTAATTAGAGGAATACCACAAACTAAATGGCCATGTAGGAAATGTAAAGGAAGAGGATGTGAATCATGCAACTTCACTGGAAAATTATATGATGAATCCATAGAAGAATTAATTTACTACAATGTTAAAATGGCTACCAATGGTTACAAATCAAAATTTCATGGGGCTGGAAGAGAAGATATTGATGTTAGAATGTTAGGTAATGGTAGACCATTTATTATTGAAATTATAGAACCAAAAATTAGAAACATAGATTTGAATAAATTGAATGAAGAAATTAATCAATATTGTAAAGGAAAAGCCAAATTTTTAGATTTAAATTTTTGTTCTAAGTCAAGAATAGCTGAATTAAAAGTATCATCTCCAGATACATTTAAAATATATTGTGCTACTGTTAAATCTGAAGATAAAATTTTAAAAGAGGATTTAGAAAAATTACAAACTTTAAATATTATTAAACAAGAAACACCAATTAGAGTAATCCATAGAAGGGCTGATTTACTTAGAATAAAAGAAGTTAAGAATTTAAATACTTATTTCATTGATAATAATTTATTTA
>JAITOM010000275.1 GCA_031289975.1 Methanobrevibacter sp.
AAAGTTCTTAAATTTTGAATTATAAATTTTTTTATTAAATTATTTAATTTTAAATATTAATTTATAAAAACCTATAATTTTAAATTTTAAATAATATAAATTTATTTTAATTAATATAACTAATTTTAAATTAATATTTTTTAATAATATTTGTTTTTAAAAAAATTATTTATTAAAAACTTTATCAAAACCACTATAGTTTAATAATAAATTATTAATTAGATTCATATTATTAATAAGTGTTTTGAATTTAAAAAATTTTCTATTTTTAAGTTAAAAAATCCCCATGATTTTCTTCAATTTTGAGATAAATATGAACTATATCATTAAAATAATTAAATTGTTATTATTTTTAAAATAAAATTATTTTTAAAATAAAATATTTATTTAAATTAATTAATAAATTATATAGATTGTTATAATAATAAAATAATAATTCAATATTAAAATAAATTATTATATTATTTACTAAAATTAAAAATAATTAATTTAAAACAATGTTGTCAACTTAAGAAAATTATTTTTTTAAACTTGAATTGAAATTAAAAATGGAGTTTTTATAAACAAGATTTTATATAGAAATTTTAATCAAAAATTCTTAAGTTGACAGCATTGTAATTTAAAAATAATATTAAATTAGATTATTGAGACATTTATATATTAATTTAGATCATCTAATTTTTTATTATTTAATTATTTATTCATTGTAAAAAAGTTAGTTAAGAGTTGATAAAATGATGAGAATTAGTATGTCATTACCAAAAAAGTTACTTGCAGATTTCGATGATGTTTTAAAGAATAGAAATTATCAGTCAAGATCTAAAGGAATAAGAGATGCTTTGAAAGATTACATTGTTCGTTACCAATGGATGAATGAAATGGAAGGAGATAGAATTGGTGTTATTACAGTCATCTACGACCATTATTACAATGGAGTCATGGAAAATTTAGCTGAAGTTCAACATGACTATAGAGAACAAATTAATGCAAGTATGCATGTGCACATGACAAAGAAATATTGCATGGAAGTTATTGTTGTAAATGGTGATGTTAATACAATAAGAGAGCTAACTGAAAAGATGATGAGGCTTAAAGGTGTTGATCATGTTAGACTTACCAGTACAGCAAATGGTGAAAGTTTAGATTCTGATTAATTTTAAACACTTCTATTTTTAATTTTTTTATTTCTTTCTTATTTTTAATTTTCACTTGATTGAATTTATTATTCAAGATTTCATGTTATTTAAAGTAACAAAATATCATCAAGATCTACTAAGAGATTTTGAAAGATTATCTATTTTTTTTGAAGCTATTAATGAAGTTTATATAAAAAATGAAATTATTCAAAATAATAGTTTTGATATTGCTTACGATTTAGGTTGTGGAAGTGGTGTTCTATCATATTTTGCATCTAAAGTAGCAGAAAAAGTAATAGCTATTGATAAAGATTTAAATATAATTAAAAAAGCTAAATGTAATCTAAAAAAATATAAACATGTTGAAATAATTCATGATGACATTTTAACTCATAAATTTAAAGATAAAGCAGATTTAATAATCTGTGAAACATTAGATACAGGATTAATTGATGAAGAACAGGTATTAATTATTAACCATGTCCTTAAATATCTAAAGCCTAATGGTATAATAATTCCCAATGGTATTATAAACATTGCAGAACCAATATCAACAAATAAACCTTTGGAATATGTTTCTTATGATGATGAAAATAATTTAAATCAGGAAAACAAGGTTCAATACAATGCTTTAGGCAAGTTTATTGTTTATAGTGAAATAGATTTCTATAAAAAAATTAATTTGAAGTTTAAAAATAGATTAGCTTTTAAGATTACTATGGATGGTATTTTAAATTGTATTAAAATAAGTACCTTTACAAGATTGACAGCCAATATTATTTGTGGTTCAACACCAATGTTAAATCCTCCAATCTTAATCCCAATTAATGAGCAAGATGTTAAAAAAGGGGATAAGATAAATATATCTATTGAATATGAATTGGGTGGAGGATTAAAAACTATAAAAACATACTAGTAATCATCATATTATTATCATCATCATCATAGTCTTTAATGAACCAATAAAAAATTATAGCTATTAGTGGTGTTGATAAAATCCCGAAAATATTTAAAATAGAACAATTATTAAAGTTTATAGAAGATTATGAAAAGTTTCTTATATTTGGAATAGGAAATGAACTTAGAGGAGACGATGGTTTTGGTTGCTTATTAATTGATAATTTAAAAAAACATTTTACTAATAGCTATTTAAAAAAAAAGAATATAGTTTTGATTAATGGCAGTTTTGCTCCTGAAAATTTCATTGGTTTAATAATAAAAGAAAATCCAAGCCATATATTAATAGTGGATGCTGTTTTACTAAATGAACAATCCAAAATAAAGAAGAATATTAATAATAAACTTTCAGGGACAATATTGAACATTAATAAAGATGAAATATCAAAGTATAATTCTTCTACTCATTCAATGTCTCTTAGTTTTTTGATTAAATATTTAAGTAATAATATAACTTTCAAAACCTTTATTTTAGGTGTTGAAGTAGAGTTTATGGAATTAGGAACTGATTTAACAGATAATGTAGAGAATAGCTTAAATAAACTTCAAAGTATTATAATAAAAACTTTAGATAATCTTAAATGATTCAGTACAATTCGAATAAAGTTTACAAATATTAAAATGATAGATAAAAAATATAATTTGAAATTGAAAATCTAATAATATATAACAAGATATAAAAACTTAAAAACAAAAAGAATATTCTACTTAAACTATGATGATTCAGTACTAATGACATTAAAGACCCTGTTCAAATCTTTACTGATAAGTTTTATTATAGTATTTTGTATTTTTATTTTCTTTTATTTATATACTTATTTGATAGCATTTTTAAGAAATTTTTTGCACTTCCCAGTCTATATTCTTCAATGGATTTAAATTCTTTATAATGGGT
>JAITOM010000363.1 GCA_031289975.1 Methanobrevibacter sp.
GCTTTAAGAATTTCTTTATGGGAAACTGCAGGGGACTGATGAAAAACACCATCAACAATACCAATAATATCAGGATTTTCATCTATTGCATGGAGAATATCATTTCTTTTAACTGGTGGCCTATAATCAGCATCCAATATTTTACGACTTTCTTCAACCGATAAAGAAGGACCTATAAAAACTATCACTTTTTTATCAGACATTTAAACTCCATGATTTATAATATCTCTTGAATTTTTTTAATTTTTTGAAAAAAACTATAGTATGAGTCTTAAATTAATAAAAATTGGTTTAATAATAAATTATCATATTTTATATTTAAGATTTTAATATTTTTTTATTATAATCTTTATGGAAAAGTTCTTAAATTTTGAATTATTAGTTTTTTATTTAGTAGTATAGTGGTTTTGATAAAGTTCTTAATAAATAATTTTTTTAAAAATAAGTATTATTAAAATATATTTATTTAAAATTAGTTATATTAATTAAAATATATTTATATTATTTAAATTTAAAATTATAGATTTTTATAAGTTAATATTTGAAATTGAATAATTTAATAAAAAAATCATCATTTTAAAACTTAATAACTTTTCCATAATGACTATATTAAAAACATATTCTCCCATATTAAGAATACTTTCTCTCATATTCAAATGTTCTTTCTCCAATTCTATCATTATCTACAGTATATAGTTCTGCTTTTGGAATAATTACTCTTACAACATTAACTCCAATTTCTACTCTTGTTAAATCAGTGAATAGAACCTTATCTAAAGAAGCTTTTTTAAGTTCTCTTGTAGCTATTTCAATGTTTTCCTTCAATGAGTTTGAACTTTTATCTTTAATATCATTAATATTAATTTTTTCATCGTCATGTTGAAAGTAAGCTTTATTGATTTTTTTCATACGTTCATATCCAGCTTTTCGCATGAAATCTGCTCTTGTTGTATCTTCACGAGTACCATGAATTTGAGTAAGTCTGCTTTGAGCTACTTCTGTTAAAGCCCGTAAAACAGCTATTTCTGGATTTAAATGAGTTCCAAGACCAAATGTTAGAAGAGCAGGATCCTTTAAAAATTTATCATCAGAACTTGCAGCTATTGTAGGAATATCAACATCAGCAGTTAAATCCATTAATTTAATTTCTATATTAGAATTTTCAAATTTTTCAAGCATCTCATTTATTAAAGGATTTTTAAAATCATTTAACTCAATTTCTTTATTGTTAAGTTTAGTTAACTCAAATATACTCCATGCATCTCTTTCAACAACTTCAAATATTCCATGAAGAACGGCTTCTTCAAGAACATTACCTGATGCAAGACCATTGGTATTGGATCTAAACAATTTTAAAGATGATGAAGATAAGTATGGATGGAAAACACTATTTGCAGGAATATAATATTTTTTTTCAGTGTTTATTTCTATAGATTCAATCCATTCAATTTTACTATTACTGTAATCTATTTTAGGAATGTTTAAATTATTAAGTTCAATAGGATTTTCAATATCATGAACAGTTTTTGTAATGATTCTTTCATTATCAACACTCTGTTTTTCAGCAGAATATCTTTCAAAACCTTCCATTAGAGCAGATGCCTTTGCTTGAGTTTTTGTTGCTCCCTTTCCAGAATAAACACTAACTCCACCTTCTTGTGCAGTTGGTCTAATAGCTGAGAAAACTGGGATACCAATGGAGTCTAAATGAGTTATATCACTTATACGTGTTATTCCAGCTATTTTCATCTTTTTTTGATATTTTTCAATTGTTTTTTCTGGATTAACAGTTCTAAAACTACTATCAAAATATTTCACAGAAACATCATTAAACATTTAACTCACTTAACTTTAAAATAAGATAGAAAAAGAGATAATATTAATTCATACCCTATAATTCATTATACAGTACCTATAATTCACTATCCAGCAATTAAATTTGCAAGAAATATTAAAATATTATTCATTGAAGTCATAGATATATAAACTAATCCACCAGCTATTCCCGCTGTAATAAACCATATTATTGGATCCCATCTAAAAACTTTAGCACCATCTAAAACAGAAAATGGTATTAAGTTAAAAAGTGCTAACCAAGCATTAACAGAGAAACCTAAAACACACATTTGGATTAAAATTTGATTTCCACCAAAATTAACTAATGCTGGATTAGTTAAAATGTATGCTCCTGAGATTAAAAATATTAAACTTAGTACAATATTGGTTATAGGACCTACTATGGATATTATTCCATTTACCTTATCACTTATGTAATTTCCATAGATATGAACTGCACCTGGAGCTGCAAACATAAATCCTATCATTGGACTTATTAATGAGAATATTAAACCAGGAATCCATTTTTTAAATTCCGCATGGTAATTGTAATGTAAAGCTGCAAACTTATGTGCTAATTCATGAAATATAAATCCACAACCAGCACCAACCATAACAATAGGAAGAATATTAACTGCCTGGTTTATATCAACTCTCGCATATAAGAGTGAAAATGCAATTGAAATCACAAAGAAAGATAGTATAATATCTGCTATTTCATCAAAACTAAATCTAAACATAATTTTATTTTTGTCTTTTCTAATTAATAAATTTTACTATGATTTTTATAGTGGTTTTGATAAAGTTTTTAATAAATAGTTTTTTTAAAAATAAATATTATTAAAAAATAGCAAAAATTAGAAATTTTTTGACTTATAAAATCATAGATTTTATAAATATTAATTTAAAATTATTTATATTAATTAAAATATATTCAAATTATTTAAAATTTAAAATTATAGATTTTTATAAAATGATATTTAAAATTAAACAATTTAATAAAAAAAATTATCATTTTAAAATTTAAGAACTTTTCTATAATGACTATATTAAAATAAAATTTCAAATATTTTTTGAGTTGTTTCAAATTGAGCTGATGGCACTGTAAAAAGAGGATGGATTTTCGCGAATGAAAAATTAAAAATATAGGCTAAAAATTTGATGA
>JAITOM010000388.1 GCA_031289975.1 Methanobrevibacter sp.
TTATTGAAATTTTTTATTTCAATTAGAAAATCTTTGATTTTCTTTACTTAAAACTTGTTTTAAGTTAGAAAAAATTTTTTATTTTTTCTTTACTTACAAACATTATTTCATACACTATACTTAAAAACATTTTTTAGTTCACTATAAATTTTGTAAAAAAAAGAAATGTAAAATGGTTTTATTATTTTTAAAAAATTTATTTATTAAGAGCTTTACAAAATTAACCATATTTGAGAATATCGCAGAAATTCTGGCACTGTAAAATTAGCATGGATTTTCACAATTGAAAAATTGAAAACAGATGATAAAAGTTTGATAAAAGTTTAATGACATGTATATGGTCTAAACTTTTTTTGCTACAAATCCAAATTTCAGATTTCGATTTTCCACCCTCTTTTTACAGTGCCAAAATTCTTAATATTAATCTAATTTTTTTACCATCTTAGTCTCCTGATTTGAATCCTATTGAAGATATTTGAAGAAAAATTAAAAGAATTATCTCTACAAAGAACTTTAAAGATGTTGATAAATTAAAAATGTATTTTAAAAAGACTTTTAATAAAATAATAGGTGAAAATAGTTCTTTAAAACTGGCTAAATGAATTCATACCCAACAGCTGCAAATTAAGTAATATACTATATAAAATCCAAAATTTTTTTAAAAACCTACACATTTTTTGACATCTTCTTATAAACACAACATTTATATATGAATTAAAATATATTAAATGAAGATTTCAGTTAATTAATAAAGTTTATAGAATAAGTATTATGATTTTATCTTTTATTTAAAATTAATATTACTTATTCATGAATTATAATATGTTGATTTTATCATCAGATTATTATAATTTGTTTATCTGAAATCTATATATTAAATAAAAAAGAAGGTGACTATAGATATGAATATCAAATATATAATAGTTCTATTATGTGTCATATTATCAATAACTGTTGCAGCAGTTATTGCTGATACAAATAATATAGTAATTAATGGATTAGATCCAGAATATACATCTGGTAATGCTGCAGCTGTCTATGAAGGTACACAAAATCAACTTAATACAACAATAAATAGTGATGACTCATATACTGGAGAAGCTATATTATATGCAGATGGTGTAGAAGTTGCAAAAAATTCATCAGTACAGTTAAATTCAGGCGATAATCAATTTAATATTGTTGATCCTACTATTAGACCTATTACAAATAATGGGTATGGTGTAAATAATATTACTTATACTTTAAACTTAACAGTAAATGGAGTTACTAAATCTTATACTAGAAGTATATCACTTGTTTATAATGGTTATTTAGGTAAAGAATTTTCACCATCTGGTGATGATAGTGTTATGGAAGAACATGATATTAATGGAAATGTTTTAATACAAACTGAAGATCATAGTAGCTATTTAGGCAATAATATAAATACTAGAAATGACAACTTACAAATTGACCATGATAACATTGTTAAAACTTTTGCATATGTCCCATATAATTGGGGAAATAATTTTGATACCGTAACATTAACTTGTAATGGTAATAGTGTTAGTGAATACAAAAGATTCGATGATAAATCAAATCTTGGGTCTTATGGTAATAGAACATATGGTGTTCGTATATTCGATATAACTGCTTATGTTCATAAAGGAGATAATAACATAGCCATTACAAAAGTAGATGGTAGTGCAGCATTATATCCAACTGTATTCGTGACATTATACAATGAAAGTAATGGAAGCAATAAAAAAGTCTATCTAAATAATGGTGCTGATTTATTATACACTAACTATAATAAATTGGATAGAGAAGTATCATCTAATTCAATTTTTAACATAGAAAATACTAATAATATTAAAAATGCAAAATGGTATTCTATTTTCTCCAGTATAGAATCAGATGATAATTTTGACTTGTTTTTTAATAATGAGTTAATTGATGTTGAACATGAAGGAAATGATAACATTACTGATTATGTGACTGAAGATGTAACTAAATTTATTACTAATGGTGCTAATAAAGCTTCTTTCAAACTTGAAAATGATAAAATAGAAACCTCTGTTGCTTTATCACAAATCTTGGTTCTTGAAAATAATGAGAACAATGGATTTCTTGATACAGATCCTCATAGTGTGGGATTATTTAAAACAGGTTTTCCTTTAGGAATACTCTTAGTCCTATTATCAATTAGTGCATTTATTATTCGTAGAAGAAAATAATTTCTCTATGGATATTAATTATTCCTTTAATTATCTAAATATTACAATAATTTTTTTTTTAACTTTTTTTAATTTTATTTTTTTATTATAGTTATTTTAGAAAAATTCTTAAATTTTGGATGATAATTTTTTTTATTAAATTATTTAATTTTTAAGATTAATTTATAAAAATCTATAATTTTAAATAATATAAATTTATTTTAATTAATATAAATAATTTTAGATAGATATATTTTAATTATAGTGTATGAAATAATGTTTGTAAGTAAAGAAAATCGGGGCTGTGAAAAATCAAACTGATAATGCATCTGAGCATCAAAAAATTATCGCATAATATTTGGATATCATAACATGAAATTTGATAATAAAAACACAAAATTTATAAAATAT
>JAITOM010000001.1 GCA_031289975.1 Methanobrevibacter sp.
TATATTTAAATTATTTAAAATTTAAAATTATAAATTTTTATAAAGCAATATTTAAAATTAAATAATTAAATAAAAAAATTTTTCATCCAAAATTTAAGAACTTTTCCAAAATGACTATAATAATAATAATTTTTATTTAATAAATAATTTTATACAAAATCATTAATTAAATTATGCTCATGATACTATATTAATGCAAAAGTTTTCTAATAATTAATTGATCATGGCATTAATTATTTTACTACAGTTTCAGTAACTTTTAATTTAATGCACCGATGCTATGGTCTTAATCAAGTTTAATATTGAATATACATTTTGAAATGATAAATATAATAATATAAACATGAGTGTTAAATTATTAATGCTTAGAATATAATGTAATTTTAATTTTTAAAAAATTTTTATTTATATTCTTCATTTTTAATTAATACATACTCAATTAATTTGGATTTTAATAAGAAAAAATAAATATTGATTTTAAAGTGATTTAATGAAAAGATTTGCCTTAAAGGTTGCATATCTTGGGTCTGAATTTTATGGTTTTCAAAGACAGCCAAATTTTAGAACTGTTGAAGGGGAAATCATAGACATTTTAATGGATTTAGAATTAATTGATAATGTATCCGATTCTAAATTTTCTATTGCTGGGAGAACAGATAGAGGTGTTCATAGTTTAGGGAATGTAATAGCTTTTAACTGTGAAAAGGAACCTATAATTAATCAAATTAATGATTCTTTAAGTGATGATATTCAAATAATAGCTAAAACATCTGTTCATTTTGGTTTTAAACCAAGATATTCAATAATGAGGCATTATAGATATTTTTTAAAGAATTTTTATGATGATGATTTAGATGCATCATTAATTAAAGAATTAGCTAAACTATTTGAAGGGGTTCATGACTTTACAAACTTTACAAAAAGAAACCAAAAAGAACCAGTTCGTAAAATCAATAATATAGAAGTTAATAAAATTGATGGAATTAATAAAAGTTATCAGGTTTATGTTGATGTTTTTGGAGCGAGTTTTCTTTGGAACATGGTTAGAAAGATGATGGCGGTTTTTTGTGATGTAGGGAGAGGTAAATTAGATATAGATGAGGTAGTTAATTATTTTAACCCTTCTTTTAAAGCCCATATTAGACCATTGTCTGCAAAAAACTTGATTTTGGTTGATGTTCATTATAAAAATATTAAGTTCCAATACGATGATTATGCACTGGAAAGATTTCAAAGAGTTTTAAAAAAAAAGATATTGGGTTATGAAAAAAAATATTCATCAACAAAGAATATATTATTCAGTATTCCTGAAATTAATAATGATCAATATTAAGTGAATTTAAGCAAGAATTATTCTTTAATTGGATAGAATATTTGATATGAAAATAAAATATTGAAATATAAATCAAAAAAATAAAAAATAGCTATTAATATGAAAAGCAGGAAAAATATTAGTTAAGAAAAAAAAATAAAAAAAATATTAGTGGTCCATCAATATAATAGATTTTAAAGATGGGTAATGATAGATTTGCTTAATTAAATTATTGATTTAATATTATGGCAATCATTATTTTCGTACTAATCATAAAATACCAGCAATAAGCAATAGTATAAATCCTAATGCTCCAAATAAGGATATACTAATCAATAACCATATTGCAGCAATTATAGTTATAATGCCTCCAACCTTAGGATTACTTTTTATGTATACTGCTCCAAATATTCCAATTATAGAAGCTAAAAAAGCACTTAACCCTAAAGCACCAATACTAAGACTTTCAGAATTTACATAATCACCAAATATACTACTTAATAATAAAGCAAAAATAGCTCCCATTAATCCAAAAATTCCCTCTATTGTTCCTAAAACCAATTCAGCAGTTCTTGAACTTGGAGTTTCTTCTATTTCACTCATATTTTATTCTCCTAAAAACTTATTAAAATGGAAGAAATTATTCATTCTTCCAAGTATAAATTACTTTCTTATCCACAAGGAAATCAATATCTTTAACATCAGATAAAGTATGATCACCAGTATAACCTATACTAATGAATGTATCAAATGAATAAGTTTCACCAGCAATAATATCATTCCAATTCTTAACTAAAGAATCTTTCATAGTTGTACCATCATTCAAATGAATATTAGCCGCAAGACTTTCATAAGAATGATCTTTAGCAAAAGTAATTTTAGCAGTCATTTTAACACTATAAGCCGTATAAATATTAACATCAGTTAAATTAGCTGGAAGTTCAGTAACTTCTTTAGTAGTACTTGTAGTTGAATTTTTAGTAGTACTTGTAGTTGAATTATGATCTCCACCCATAGATGCAACTATAGCAAGAACAACTATTCAAGAATGCAAACTATTCCAATTAAATATTTATTATCCATAATGTTACCTCCAATATTATATAATTTAATATCATATATTTGGGTATGTCAAAAATCCCATGGGAATTAAAATTTTTTCATGGATTTTCTCTTATTTCTTTTTTTAAAGATTCAAATATATTTTAACCCAAGTATTGAATTTTATAAATTTTTTCCCGACATATTAAAAATACATATCAAAAATAATCCAACAACTGCAAGTATAATCAATAGACCAAATTAAACTTTCCCATGATTTTTCTCCCATTTCTCTCTTAAAATCTAAATACATTGTCACACCCGACTC
>JAITOM010000007.1 GCA_031289975.1 Methanobrevibacter sp.
TACTATAATATGAATGATTTTTATTTCTGGTGTTTTTGTGCAAGTCTACCTAATTTTTCACTTTTCATATAAAAATAGAGTTAAAGTATTAAGTTTTTATCCCATTTAAATGCTTTGAAATAAGAAATAAATGTTTAAATTACGGTGTTTGTTTATTTGATTATTTTATCTGATATTTTAAAAGTTTTAAATGTAAAATATTAAAAATATAAAATCGTAAAGTATATATGTGTTTTGTGCAATACTATATAAATGATGGGGTGATTTTGAGGTTTGCACAAAACTTCAAAAAAAGAAGCATTAAGAATGCTTTTCAGCCCAATTAAAACAATGGAGGTGAACTGGTATGAATCCTGTAGTGACTGAAGTACAAACTTGTAACAAAAATCCAACTGATAAATTTATTCGTCAACTTTCTACTGTATGAATCCTGTAGTGACTGAAGTACAAACTTGTAACACATGGAATACTTCCACTTGGTGAAGTGATTTACGATGAATTTGATTTCGCAGTATGAATCCTGTAGTGACTGAAGTACAAACTTGTAAGAAGGGTGATTTTTGGATTTCAAAGGGTTATCCCTAAGTCATGAATCCTGTAGTGACTTTTCTTTTTCAATTTCTTATTTTTTTTAATTTTCATGTTTAACATATTGTTATATTGGTTGATAGATTTTATTTTTAGTAAGTTTTTATATTTGATTTGTGTAGTAAAGAATAAAAATGGCACCACCTTTTGGGCATTTACAAAGCAGTTTACGATGTTTTTATATTTGATTTGTGTAGTAAAGAATAAAAATTCTTTTACTTGTCTCTGATGTTCCTTTACCAAATAAGTTTTTATATTTGATTTGTGTAGTAAAGAATAAAAATAGTCATGATTATATATTTCTATGTCATTTAAAATGGCACTGTAAAAAAAGGATGGAAATTCTCAATCGGGAATTTGAGTTTTTAACAAAAAACATTTAAATCCTATACATGTCATTAAACTTTTATCGTCTATTTTCGATTTTTCAATTGTAAATTTCCATGCTAATTTACAGTGCCTTTAAAATGGCAGGAAATATTATTTATGAATTCTAAAACTATGAATGAAATAAATATAATAGAAAATCAAGAGATTATTGGGTTTTTAGTAAAAGAAAACCATGTGTACAGATTAGTTGAATATATAACAAATTTAGATGAGTTAAATGAAAATAAAGTTTATACTTATGAATACAGGGGTCGACTTGCTTATAGCTTAGGATTAATGTATAGTCCTATTATACTGGGGTTTTTAAATAATATATTCAGTTCTAATAATTTAAATGAATCAATTAATAATTATATACCATTACTTTACTTATCAAAAGGTTTGAATCCTAAAAAAACAAGTTTAAATAATTTTAAACACATTAACAAAGAATTTTTTTTCAGAGATATTAAAAATCACAGTTGAGTTAGCTGAAGAGTTAAATTTAGTTAATAATAAATTTAGCTATAGTGGGGTACCAATTTTTTGGCAATACAATTTCAATGAATGATTCTTTATTGACTAACTCATAGAAGTTTTTCGTTCATGCCTTATAAATGTTTGCTAAAAAAGAGGATGTAAACTTTTATGGGGGGTTTAGATGTATGGGTTTGTTTCTAACTCTTCTTTAATATACTCTCTTGTTTTCTCCATTTTAGAATTATCCACATGATTTTTTGTCATATTCAAAGCTAAATATTCTAACATTCCATCAACAGTCTTTTGTTTCTTTTATTTTCTTCAGTGAAAATTTAGAAGAATTTTATTCTTCGTTTAATCTCTTTTGGTTTAGTTAAGATTTCCAGTTTCTAATTGAACAAGTTCAATAATGAGATTTTTTAAATTACACAATAAACATTAAATTTTTAATTAAAAAAATTATAATTATTATTTTTAAAAACAGAGAATAAATTCTTCTAAGTTGGAAATAAATTTTTAACAATAAGATATTTAAAAATAAATGATTATTTACAAACATTTTTTACATCACTATAATAAAGGAATTTTCATGGTAAATAAAGATTCTTTAAAAGTTTTTATTGAAACCTATGGATGCACATTTAATCAAGCTGATTCACAAATAATAGCTGGTTTATTAGTTGAGAATAATATTAAAATTGTTGATAATATAATTGAGTCTCAAATAGTTATTGTCAATACTTGCTATGTTAAAAATCCTACTGAAAATAAGGTTTCAAATAAGATTAAAAAATTACAAGAAACTTACCCTGATAAAAAAATTATAGTTTCAGGTTGTATGGTTGAAGTGGATCCTGAAAAATTAGATAAAATAGCTCCTACTTCATCATGGATCGGTCCACATAAATTAAACAAATCATTAAATGTTATTAACAGAACTTTTAATGGTGAAATAGTTAGAGAAAGTGGTTTTTCTAAAGATTCTAAGGTTGGAGTTTCTAAACTTAGATTTGATCCTCTTATTCATATTGTTCAGATATGTGAGGGCTGTTTAGGTATATGCACATACTGTTGCACTCGTTTTGCAAGAGGCACACTACATAGCTATCCAATCAATGAAATTGTTAAGGAAGTGTATGAGGCAATTAAAAATAATTGTGTTGAAATTCAATTAACAGCTCAGGATACAGCAGCTTTTGGATTGGATAATAATGAAAAGTTATCTACACTTATTAATAAAGTTTCATCACTTGATGGAGATTTTAGAGTTCGTATAGGAATGATGCATCCCAAAAATGTATTATATGATTTAGATAATTTAATAGATAGTTTTAAATCTGAAAAAGTCTATAAGTTTCTGCATCTTCCAATTCAATCAGGTAGCGATGATGTTTTAAAATCTATGGTAAGAGGTCATAATATAAAGGAATTTAAAACTATAGTTAAAAGATTTAAAGAAGAAATTCCAAGCATGACAATAGCTACAGATATTATTGTTGGTTATCCTACAGAATCTGATGAGGATTTTCATGAAACGGTTGAGTTATTAAAAGAAATTAAACCTAACTTAATTCATATCTCCAAGTATAAACATAGAAAAGGAGCTACATCATCTAATTTAGATGAGATTCCATATAAAAGCATGAAAAAACGTTCTAAATATTTAACAGATATTAAATCTCAAATTACTGAAGAAAAAAATAATCAGCTATTAAACAATGAAGAAAAAATTCTCATTGTTGAAACTGGAAAAAAGTCAGGATTTATAGGAAAAACAGATTCATATATTCCTGTTGTTGTGGATAATGCAAATCCTGGAGAATTTATTAAAGTTAAAATTAATGAAGCAACAAGTACATATTTAAAAGGGGAAAGAATTGAATAAT
>JAITOM010000089.1 GCA_031289975.1 Methanobrevibacter sp.
AGCTATTTCTCTATGAGCCTCTAACTTATCTAATTTTTGGTGAGAAAGTTTACCATAGCTTGGAAATTTCTCCACTTCAAAGTAAACTCCATCTTCACTCTCATAAGCAAAACCTTTTTCAATTAAAATATCTATTTGTTCATGAATTTCTTTTAAATGGTTGGTTGCTCGTGGATAAAGATTAACGGAATCTACATTTAATTTTTTCATATCCTCTTTAAATCTACTCTCATAAAATCTTGCTAAAGTTAAAAAATCAGTTTTTCTTTCCTTAGCTCTTACAACTATCTTATCATCAATATCTGTTATATTTTCTAAATAAAAAACAGAATATCCTATAAATTCTAAATATCTTTTTATTATATCAAAAGATATGTAAGTACGACCATGTCCAATATGTGCATCATCATATACGGTTGGTCCACATACAAAAAGATTAACTCTATTATCATTTATACTAACAAATTGTTCTTTTTTTCTATTCATAGTATTATATATCTCTAACATCTTAAGCCCTTGAAATTTTTAAAATAAAGAAAAAATAGCTATTTTAATAAATTCAATAAAAAAAAATATATTTTCAAATTATAGTGGTTTTGATAAAGTTCTTAATAAATAATTTTTTTAAAAATAAATATTATTAAAATATATTTATTTAAAATTATCTATATTATTTAAAATAAATTTATATTATTTAAAATAAATTTATATTATTTAAAATTTAATATTATAAATTTTTATAAATTAATATTTAAAATTAAACGATTTAATAAAAAAATTATCATCCAAAATTTAAGAACTTTTCCAAAATGACTATAATATTTTAAATTTAAAAAATTATTTTTGTAAATATAGTATAATCATAAAAATATAGTATAATCATAAAAATTAAAACTATTTTTGCAAAACATTATAAATATATTTTTATTAAAAATTATTTAAATACTTTTACTAAAAACTATCAAAAAATAATATATAGAAAAATACCTAATAAATCATATTGTCTAAGCATAATATTCATATAAAAATTAGATTATGCAAAATAGTATGTATGATTAAATTATAAAATAAAATTAACATTTAGTTTAGTACTTTTAGTTAATTTATATGGTGGATTTAATTATGATAATCGGTAGAGCCATTGGTGAAACTTCATTAAGTAGCATTGAATTTATATCAAAAACAAGTCCTAAAATAGGAGAATATGTTACTTTAAATTATGATGGAAAAACAGTATTAGGAATGATTGAAACACTAATTCATGGAAGTGTTTCCTTAAATAGTGATATTTATGATCCAGGTACTGTAGACATGATAAAAGCTATTGAAGGAAATGATACGTATATAAAAGGAAAAGTTAAAATTCTTGGAGATTTAGATGATAATCTACGAATTCCAAGAACTCCAGCTTCTCCTGGAACAGAAATTTATCTTGCAGATAATGATATATTAAACAAAATTTTTCAAGTTAAAAATCCATTAAAGATTGGTGGATTAATTAGTCAAGAAAATATTGATGTAAATATTAATATTAATAAAATGATTACAAGGCATTTAGCTATTTTAGCAATGACTGGTGCTGGAAAGTCCAATACAGTATGTGTTATAATTGATGAATTATTGAAATACAATGGTACAATGGTTATTTTTGATATGCATTCTGAATACGTTGATGGGGAATTTAATAATGGTGAAGTGAATATTATAATTCCAGAAATCAATCCAATTTACATGTCTTTTAGTGAAATTAGAAGATTGACAAATATTTCAAGTTCTGCATATATTCAAGAGAGATATTTTAGAGAATCATATAAAATAGCTATTAATGAAGCAAGAGAAGGTAATTCCAGAGATTTCTTAAATGTTTTAAAAGGAAATTTAAATAACTGGTATGAGAGTGAAATATTTAGGGGTAAGGAGCTTAAAAGTGGTGAAAAAACAAAAATCATGGATGTTATTAATAAAGTTGAAGATTTAGAAAATAAGTATGGTTCTCTTTTAAATACAAATGTTGGTGATATTCTTTCACAAATTCAACTTGGAAAAGCAAATATTATAAATCTTGGTCAAAGTGATGAAGCAACTGCTGAAGTTATTGTGAGTCATGTTTTAAGAAATGCTCTTAATAGTAGAAAATTATTTATCCATAAAAAAACTGAAAAGGGTCTTAAATTTCCAGTTTTCTTCATTGTTGAAGAGGCACATATTTTAGCCCCAAAAAATAGGTCAATTAATTCTAAATTATGGATAAGTAGAATTGCAAGAGAAGGACGAAAATTTGGTCTTGGTCTGTGTCTTGTTAGTCAAAGTCCAAAGTCTCTTGATCCTGATTCTCTATCTCAAGCTAATAATATGATTATTTTACGTCTTGTCGAACCTCAAGACCAAAGGCATGTTCAATCTGCAAGTGAAAGTCTTAGTGAAGACCTTTTATTACAATTACCTTCTTTAAATATAGGAGAAGCTGTTGTTTTAGGTTTAATGGTCAAGATCCCTACTCTTGTTAAAATAGATGAGTTTAAAGGTCGTCGTTATGGTGATGATTTAGATATTGTTAATGAATGGAATCAATATAAAAGTAATCAAGAAAAAGAAGTAGAGAAACAAAAACAAGCATTTAAAGGTTTAGGAGGAAATTATTAAATAGTTTTTTTATCCTAACTTTGTTCTCCTAAAATACGAGAGTGTCAAAAAGATGGCTCCTGAAATTTTTGGGGATATCTCAAATTCAGCTAATAAGACTTTATTCCAAATTTTGGGCTGTGAAAAATCAAACTAATATTGCATCTGAGCATCAAAAAATTATCACATCATATTTGAATATCATAACACAATATTTGAGGCACTGTAAAAAGAGGATGGAAATTCGCAATCTGGAATTTGGATTTGTAGCAGAAAAAGTTTAGACCATGTACATGTAATTAAACTTTTATCATCGGTTTTCAATTTTTCAATTGTGAAAATCCATGCTAATTTTACAGTGCCGAAATTTTTAATGTAATTTTTTAGAAAATATCTGGGTAATTTATTGTGCTTTAAGAAAACTTTTAGCAACATATTTGGTGGTGTAAAATTAGAATGGATTTCTGCAATTGAAAAAATAAAAACATATGATAAAAAGTTTAATGACATATATGGTCTAAATTTTTCTGCTAAAAACTCAAATTCCAGATTCCAAATTTCCATCCTCTTTTTACACTGCCCAACTTTACACTCTCATTAATATTAAATTAATTTTTTAAATAATAATTTTTATTTATTTATTTTTAAAAATAATAATTACAATTTTTTTAATTAAAAATTTGACATTTATGATGTAATTTAAAAAATTTCATTACTTACAAACATTATTTCATATACTATATAATTTTTTTAATTAAAAATTTAACAAAATTTGATAATTTGATATTTATAGCACAATTTAAAAAATTTCATTATTGAAATTGTTCAATTAGAAACTGAAAACCTTAGACTTTCCTAAGTTATCTTCGACAATAAATCTTTGATTTTTCTTTATTGAAATTTTTTATTTCAATTAGAAAATCTGAAAGATTTTCTTTAGTTAAAACTTGTTTTAAGTTAGAAAAAATTTAGAAAAAATTTTTTATTTTTTCTTTACTTACATATAAATTTTATCAAATTTGTTAAATATTAAGTGCATGAGCCATGTTTAAATCTTCCTTGATTAAATTAACTGTATTAAATTAACTGTATTAAATTTGTTCCAGCAAGTATTCAAGAGCCAGCATCAATTTAGTTTTTCTATTCTTGTTTTTACATGTTTATCAGCAAATGCCATAGCAATCATGAAGATATTTTTACCATGATACTTTTCATGATATTTTTTAGCTTTAATCTGACTAATACCATCATTCAACATCTTTTCAAAAGATTTGAGTGGTTTTTTAGTCTTTTTATTCACTTTAGAAAATTTACATTCGATTATAAAAACATCCTCATCTTCTTCTATTGCAATATCTATAAAACCTTTATTTGTAGGATCTTCACCATGAGTTACAAATCCTAATCCTTTCGCCCAACTTAAAATAACTGATTGATAATAATATTCCATATCAATATGTATATTCGTGGGGATATGAGTTAAAAATTTTCTATTTAACAATTTTTCAAAATTATCGTTATCTAAATCTTTAATATATGAAACAAAATCCAATCGATCATTGTTCACCATATTTAACTCTATATTCAAATCAAGTAAAAAATCAAAAAGAGAAATTTCAACTTCATAATTAGGAAACTCTAACTTATAATAAATAATATTATTATCATTAATTTCATCAGTTATAGTTAAATATCCTGTTTGAAAGAAAATAGCTACTGAATCAAGATTATTATATTCAAAAGCATCTAATCTACTATCTTTAACAATAATAGGATTTAAAACTTCACTGTAATCATCAGATTTCTTTAAAACATCAATTAAAAAAGTAGGGGTGGCACTTTTAAACCAATAATTAGAAAA
Organism: Methanobrevibacter sp.; assembly: GCA_031289975.1. Taxonomy (GTDB): domain Archaea; phylum Methanobacteriota; class Methanobacteria; order Methanobacteriales; family Methanobacteriaceae; genus Methanovirga. The sequence continues at coordinate 4,484 of JAITOM010000089.1, forward strand.
TTTACCTTTATTGAATAAATCCAATGTTGAACGAGGCGTATAAAGCCTATCTTTACCATTCCATGAATAACCATCGTACCAAAAATTAATCTTATTCATAATTTCCTCATTGGATAAACCTAACTTATCCTTCAACTCATTAATATAATATTCAAACTCATCTATCAATTCTTCATGAGTGTAACCACAAATATTATTATATCGATCATCTAATGTTAAATCATCAAGATTATTCAAATCAGAAAACAAAGAAACATTAGTAAACTTACTAACACCAGTTACAAAAACAAACTCAATATGATGATAAGTAGCTTTTAAAACACCATAAAAACTTTTCAAGACTTTCGCAATATCAATAACTAAATCAAGATTAGGAATATTAGCAATGATTGGCTTATCGTACTCATCAATTAAAACAACAACCCTTTCACCAGTTTTTTCATGTATTTTTTCCAGTAATTCTCCAAATTTATCTGATATTAGGGAAGTTTTAGACAATGCAAATTCATATTTTTCAGCAATTCTATTTAAAAAATTATTAAGTGATTCATTCAAATCACATATACTACCATAACTTCTATTTCCAAAGTCTAATTTAATTACTGGATGTTCTTTATTCCAATCCCATTTATTATAAATAAACAAACCCTTAAAAAGATCTTTATTCCCTTTAAACAACTCCTCTAATGTAGAAATGAGTAGAGTTTTTCCAAATCGTCTTGGTCTTGACAAAAAATATTTTTTTCCAGGATCAAACAATTCATAAATATATTTAGTCTTATCAACATAAATATAGTTGTTACTACGGAGTGTAGTAAAGTCATCAATTCCTATAGGTAATTTTTTAACTTGTGATGATTTCATTAAGATTCTCCACATCTGGAATATTTTATTAAAACTGTTAAAAGTATTAATGGATTAAAAATATAGAATAAGGATTCCCAAAAAATGTTATATTTTTCATAATATTTATACTTTTGGGGGTGTGTCAAAAATCACATGGTAACTTAAATTTTCCAATGATTTTCCTCCAATTTCTCTATTTAAAGATTTAAATATATTTTAACCCCAAATTATGTCTTTATAAATCTTTTTTAAATCTTTTGGAGGAGCACGTCAAAAATCCCCTGACAATTGCAAGTACAAATTTCAATATCACCCATATCAATATCACCCATAGAAAATATTAAATATATAGAGAAATGTAAGATAATATTATGTCTAAAATAAAAAAATGGCTCATGCACATGACACACTGCAAAATTTTTAATTAAGTTAAATTAAAAATAACTATAATTATTTTAGATATATTTGCATTATTTACTAATATAATGATATCTGTATTTAATTTAATTGATTTTTATAAATTTTATCAAATTTGTCATATATTATTATGGTGCCATGATCTAATCGTAGATGATATTAACCATAAACTATCTCGTGATAAAGTTAGTCATGCTTTTGAGCATGTTTGTTAAATCAATCTTGAAAATTTAGTTAGAAAATTTAGTTATAGTGGTTTCGATAAAGTTCTTAATAAACTTTTTTAAAAATAAATATTATTAAAAAATATTAATTTAAAATTTACAATTATTGATTTTTATAAAGTATAGTGTTGAAAAAAATGTTTGTAATTAATCATTTATTTTTAAATATCTTATTTTTAAAAATTTCAAATTAATATTAAATTAACTTTTTAAATAATAGTTTTTATTTCTTTATTTTTAAAAATAATAA
>JAITOM010000091.1 GCA_031289975.1 Methanobrevibacter sp.
TAAAAATATTATTTAAAACATTTATTAATTTATAAAATACAAATTATAAATAAATTATATGAATAATAAATAAAAATATTAATAATTTATTTTTATCAAACTTTTAGTATTAAACTATATATTAAAAAATAATTAGACAATTATTGAAAATTAAAAATATAGTTAAAAAATTATATTCTTTCTTTTATAATAATTTCATCATTTATTTCAATGTTTTTTGTAGTTATGGTGCCTTTTTTTAACTCTACTATACATTTAGCTGGTTTTTTTGGAATGTGAATTTGCCAAGGATTTAATGTTATCATTTCAAAAATTCTATTTTCTTTATTTATAAATAAAATATCCAATGAACTTAGTATGAAAAACATGTGAATTGAAGATCTTAGCAAATATTTACTTTCAGGAACTTTTAATATCAATCCCTTATCCACATTTCTCTTAAACATTAATCCTTTAAGCCTTTTTAAATAGCTATCTGCAATATCAACTTCAGAAATTTCTTTATTTTTAGTTTCATTAATTAATATCATAATAGTATCTTAATATTTTTTTATATTAATATTTTTTGAAATAATTTCAGACTGTCTCTAATTAAAGAAGTAATTTTTGCACCATATAAGTAACAAATACTTAATATGGAACAATTATTTAATCATTAAGCTATTTTTTTTTCTTTAATGCATCTGAAAATCCTATAATAGCATATAAAATAAGGATAATGAAGAATATGGTTGTTACTGATGTCAATAGTAAATTTTCAAGATTCCCTATTATGTTAAATAATAACAATATGAAGCAACTTATATTAGCCACTAATATGAATATTTTATAGGATTTCTTATATTTTCTTTTAGATGCATCTTTATTTGAAAGATTTTCTTCACCTATTTTTTGAGTATTTTGCATGTAATTAAGTTTTTCGTTTATTCTTTTAGATTCACTTTTAAAAGCCCAATAAAAACAAACCCAGATATAACATCCTATAAACAATGCTAATAACATTGAACCTAAAAAATCATTAAAATCAAAACTGTTGGATATTTGCATCATATAGAATATTCCCAAATAAGTAAATCCAAATCCAAATCCCATGTGAAAAAGAACTTTTCTAAAAAATGACATTTCTTTAGGAAACATTGCTAATGAATCATTGTATACAACTGAAGGTGCAGTAAATCCAACTCCTATAAACATGCAAACAACTGCAAATAAAATATAATTATTACTTATTGAAGTTACAAATGAACTTTTAGTTAATATATTCAAGAAAATAGTTATTGTAAAAACGAAGTTTCCAAGTAAAGCTCCAAGTATTGTTCGTTTAAGAAATTCATTCATAAAATTTCCTCCTATTATAATCCAATATGTTTTTTAAAGTTTGGTAAGTATTTTCGTGATATGACATCACTTAATCCATTTTTCATAGTCACATACATAATACCATTTAAAGATGGTGAAACCTTATCTATTTTCATGATATTCACAATAGCCGATTTTGAAATTCTGAAGAAATCTCGACCTAAGATGCTTTCAAGTTCATATAATCTTTTTTGAGTCTCATAACTTTCATTTTCAGTTAGAACATTGTTTTTATCATTAGCAGATTTTATGATATAAATTTCATCAAATCGTATAAAAATCATTCTGTTATCTTTTTTAACAGGTATTATGGGTTTAGAAGATTTTTCTAATATTTCCACGGCTTTCTGAATTTCATCAGTAATTTTATTTGTGTAAATAATAGCATGAGGTTCTTCATTCTCTGACGATAGTTTAATTTCTATTTTAATCGTATTACCTCCATTTTTTAGCTCCATTATATGATTTTATATTTATATCTTCTAAGAGCTACAGACTATTTACTTTAAAAATAGCTATTTATATCTTTTTAAGATTTGTATAAGGTGTATTAAATTAGATATGAAGTGATGAAAGTAGATAATGAAATAAATTATATTTTTTAAGAATCATTCAGACAATTTATTACAAAATTTTTAATTAACTTAACTTGAAAATAAACATGATTATTTTAAAGTATTTGTATTACTTACCACTATAATGATATATGTATTTAATTTAATTGAGTGTTATAAATTTTATCAAATTTGTAGTAATAGTAAGGGATGGTAATTGTATGGGCTTTAGTTTTACTTACAAATTATAAAAGTAAAATTTTTATAAATCAAAAATATTATATAATAAAATATTATATAATAATAATAACATACATTTAATTTTAAAAAAAAAAAATAAAATACTCAAATTGAACAATTTATATCATATTTTATTAAAATATTTTATTTTCAAAGAATATTAATCTATTGAAAACTATAATCTATAAACATCATGAAAAAGTTCTTAAATTTTAAAATGATAATTTTTTTATTAAATTACTTATAGTCATTTTGGAAAAGTTTTTAAAATTTGGATGATAAATTATTTAATTTTTTTATTTTTAAAAATAATAATTATAATCTTTTTAATTAAAGATTTAACATTTAAGGCATAATTTAAAAAATTTCATTATTGAACTTGTTCAATTAGAAAAACGAAGTTTTTCTTTACTTGAAAACATTATTTCGTACACTATAATATGAATAATTTTAAATTAATATCTAATGGTACAATATTTAATTCAATTCATGCTTTTTTTTGAATTGTTCAATAGCATTAATAATTTGATCTAATCCTATTCCATTTTTTAAACTTGTTTTAATAACTTCAACATCAGGATTTAAAATCTCAACATCTTTAACCATCTTTTCAGCATCTGCTCCAACGGCATCACCAATATCTATTTTATTAATAATTACTAAATCAGCACTCTGAAATATTAAAGGATGTTTTTCTACTGTATCATCACCTTCACTAACACTGATAACAACAACACGAATGTGAGAACCTAAATCAAAGTCCACTGGGCATATTAAATTTCCAACATTTTCAACGAACAAATAATCAATCTTATCTAAAGGCATATCATTGATAGCATACTCTACTAAATGTGCATCAAGATGGCATTCTTTCCCTGTATTTAATCCTACAACCGGAATATTAAATTTTTCAAATCTATTAGCATCAAATTTACTTATTACATCTCCAGCTATTACTCCAATATTTTCTTCCATATTCTGTATAAGTTCTTCTATTAATGAAGTTTTCCCTGAACCAATAGCTCCTACAAAATCAACCCCAAAAATATTTGAATCGTTAAGCTTTTTTGTAATTCTATCAGCTATTTTCTTATTTGCTTTTGTAATATTATGTTGGATCTCTATATTGTCTACTTTATGCATAAAATCTCCTATAATCATTATATTCTTAAAAATAGTGGGCATGTCAAAAATCCCATGCATTACAAATTTCAATATCACCAAAATTTATTTTCAACTTAGGAGAATGCATTCTCTGTTTTTAAGAATTTTAAATTAATATTATATTAGTTTTGATAAAGTTCTTAGTAAATAACTTTTTTAAAAATAAATATTATTAAAAAATATTAATTTAAAATTAGTTATATTAATTAAAATAAGTTTATATTATTTAAAATTTAAAATTATAGATTTTTATAAATTAATATTTAAAATTAAATAATTTAATGAAAAAAATTATTATCCAAAATTTAAGAACTTTTCCAAAATGACTATAAATTAATTTTTTAAATAATAATTTTTATTTTTTTATAGTGGTTTTGATAAAATTCTTAATAAATAACTTTTTTAAAAATAAATATTATTAAAAAATATTAATTTAAAATTAGTTATATTAATTAATATATATTTATATTTTATATTATTTAAAATTTAAAATTATAAATTTTTATAAAGTGATATTTGAAATTAAATAATTTAATAAAAAGATTTATTATTCAAAATTTTAAGAACTTTTTCAAAATGACTATATTGTTGAAATTTAGTAATTATGATTCATTTTTAAAAACTTCATTATTGAACTTGTTCAATTAGAAACAGAAAATCTTAGATTTTCATAAGTTATATTTGATAGCAAATCTTGATTCAATTTTTTAGAAAACGGGAAAATCTTCGATTTTCCATAAATTCTTCCATTTGAGAATAAAAATTGATTAAAGAAAATAATCATGAACTTTTGAACATTATTTCATACACTATAACTTAAAATTACTTATCAATAACTATGTTTTTTACAATAACATCCTTACCATTTTTAACAAGTACTTTAAAATTCCCACATTTCGGACATCTTGAGGACGGAGTGTATGGATCTAAATCAGCATTTTCAATTTTTCCATCAAACCCACATTCCGAACATTCAATTTCAATTGGGATTTCTTCAACAATGAATTTAGCACCATTAACTATTGTATCTTCACTTAATACTTCAAGCATGAAAATAACTTGTTCACTATTAAGCATAGCCATTTTTCCTATCTCAACAATGACTTCAATAACCTTATTTGCATGATTTTTTTCTGAGCTTTCAATAACAGCATTTAAAATACTTTCAGCCATTGATAATTCATGCATAGAATTCACTTTTATATAGGATTTTCATATTTAATATAAAAATATCAAATTTTAATCTGTTGATAGGTAATCTTTTCTATAATCTCTAAGTTGAGTAGGTTGGGAAAGATTGTCATTGTTATTATTATATTTTATATTGCTATAATTATTTGGATTGTTTTTTGTATTGTTATGATTATTATAATTTTGTTGATCATTAGTGTTCATGGGTTTTTTAGATTGATATCCATTCAATTCCCGACATTCCTCTAAAATAGCATCTAAATGTTCATATTCATCATATTCATCACTAACAACTATAACATGAGCAGGGGGATGAATAGTTTTAACTTGCATAATACTTAAAGTAATATCTTCTTTTACAAAAAAAGAAGTTGCTGCTTTTGATCTACTCCTTAATGGAACTTTTAAAATTTTTTCTACTATATCATCTGCAATCGCTGCACTAATAATTTTAGGTTTTGATATGAGTTTCAATTTTGCATGACGTTCAATGTCTGCAATTGCATTTAACAACTTAGTCTTATTTTCTCCACGAATTAAAATTAATGCCATATTATCACATATTTATTTTTACTATTTATAGTTAATCAATTTTTTAGAATAGAAAAATTAAAAGTTTTTCTATACTTTCTTTGGAGATAAAGTGAAATCAAATATTTACTAAATTCTCCCAGTTTGTTCAAAAATAAGCAAAAATTAGAATTTTTTTTGTTAAGTTTGATATTAATCATGTTCTTTTGTTAATTCAGTTTATTTATAAAATTTTCTATTTTTCAAGTTAGAAAAAATTTTTTTATTTATTTAAAAAATTTTAGTTTTTATTATTTATATATTAATGTGTTGTTAAATTATGTTTATTTTATTATTTAATATTTAAAGATAAAAATTAAATTTAACAAAACACAAATAATGATTTATTGTTTATGTTTATAATATATTTATAAATAAATTAAATATTATAATTAAATTAACTATTTGCTAATAGGATATATAAATACTTGTTTTATTTATTATATTAAAACAAAATATATATTTAATTATTAAATCTATTAATTTAAAATTTTACTTTTTTTGGAATGATTTTATTATCATTGTTCTAAATACTATTAAAAGAATTAGAATAATACCAATAACAGTTTGTATATTGCCCATTACAGTAAGAATAAATGGATTTAAAGGTAAATGCCATGGTGGAGATGTTCTATATTCTAAGAGAGGAGTAAAATATACACCAACAGCCCTTAAATCTTTTCTAACATTAATATCTTTTGGTTCCACATAATTCACACCTATAAGTAAACCACTTCTAATAGCTGCATTAATTGAATCTGTGATAGCATTAGTATCATAACCATTTTTTTTAACAGATGATTTAACAATTTCAGTAGTAGTTTGAGGAATTCCAGGCATGTCAGAATAAACTGTAACGGATGTTGAATTACCTGAAGAATAAATTGCATTTTCCAAACTTTCATAAGCATAAACGATATTTAAAGGTGTACCATCATTAGGACATGTAGTATAACCCTCTGCTGCTGGATATCCAATATTCCAACCACATTTAGGACAAATTTTTGTATACGGTTGACTAATTGGATAACCATAACTATCTAATTCTGTAGGTGTAAACATGTCCCCTGTTGTAACACCAGTAATTAAATTAAGTGCTCCTCCACCGTGTTCTTCACCAGAATCAATAGAAACTTCTTTAAAAACATCCCCCATAATTGTTGTTGCGGAATAACCATCTCTTATCATTTTACCAATATTTAAAGCTGTTTCTTCCCGTACTTTGGGGGCTGTTCCATACTTAGGATTACCTAATGAATTTCTTAAATGAATAATAGCTCCTTTTTTACCTTGAGGTAAAGTTGTAAGGCCTCCAGCATGTGGAGTCACAGTAATATCCCCATTATCTTCCACTTCCACAACGTATGCATCGAATGAACCGCCTATAGCAATACCAATATCTGATCCACCCACTAAAATACGGTCTTCTGAACTTGCTACTGATGCGGCTTGAGCTGCAGTACCACCTCTACTTAATGTAATAGCAGCGCTAACAAGTGAATACAATCTTAACTCTTCTGATCCCTCACCTCCAGATAGAATAGCATAGTTATGAAGTTTAGACATTAAAAATGTAGATTGAAACATGTTTTTAGCATATGACATACTACCAGCAGCAGCACCATTTGAATCATTACCTGTGGGGTCTGTAATTATAATAACATTCATGGTTGCAGCTACATTTCCAATTACTAAAAAAAACATTGAAAAAATCAATAATAACATTAATAACTTTTTTTTCAAACTATCTCCTCTGTTTTTATTAATATTAATAGGCTAATTGATCTAATGAGTTGAATTTTCATCATAACGAATTGCTCCTGCGAAATCTTCGACAACATTTACAACAACGATTCCTGTTTGATTATCTACTTTAACATTAGCAGCTACAATAGGTTGAAGTTTAGTACCTTGAATTGTTGACATTGTAGCATAAAGTTCAGCATTGTGTATGGCATCATCTAAAGGCAAAGATCTTTTAGAAGTTATTAGCATACTTCCTTTTATATAACTACCAACTCTAAAACCAGCACTTGCAACATTTTGTTTTATAACATCTACTGAAACAATATCATTACCTTTGATCATAATTCCTGTAATCGGAATACCATCTGCATCATGATAAGATGAAGCAAATGAGACATAATTAATCAATCTTCCTGAGAAAATCAGCATGAAAGCAAGTAATAATATTATTAATGTATCTCTTCTAACTTTTAAAAACATATTGCACCATTTAAATGTTGTACTTTAAACTGATTATTATATATCCTAATTCTTATTATATATCCTAATTCTTATTTATTAATTATAATTTAATATAGTCATTATGGAAATATTCTTAGATTTTAAGGATGATTCTTTTATTAAGTTATTCAATTTTAAATGTCATAAAAATCTATAATTTTAAATTTTAAAAAAGTTATTTATTAAGAACTTTATCAAAATTACTATACAATAAAAAGCAATTTTATAACTTATTATTTAATTTTATAAATAATGAAAATAAATTATTATATTCATTTTATGATTAAAAAATTAGTATATTAAATTTATGTTAACTATTTAATTAAAAATAATCCAAAATAACTTGGAGGCAAATCAAATGGAGAGTAATGAAAAACAGATTGAAAATGAGGACATTGAAAATGAGAATGATAAAAATATAAAAAGTTCAAATGATTCTCAAAATAATAAAACTGTTCTTGAAAGTCAAGATAATAATCAGAATCCTAAGTCTAAGATTGATGAAAAATGGGATGATGAAGGAGCAATGTTTAACCATAAGAATATTGCAAGTTCTAAAGATATTAATGTACCCCCATTACTTATTGATCAAATTATTGGTCATGAAGAATCTGTTGATACCATAAAAAAGGCAGCTAAACAAAGAAGAAATGTGCTTCTCATTGGAGAACCTGGGGTTGGAAAATCTATGTTAGCTAAAGGAATGGCTGAACTTTTACCTCATGAAGTATTAGAAGATATATTGGTCTATCCAAACCAGGATGACAATAATAATCCAATTATTAGTTATGTTCCAGCAGGTGAAGGCAAAAAAATTGTAATGGCTAATAAATCCATGTTGAAAGGATACGATGAAAAGAAAACTTTTGTTATGGTAATTTTAATTGGTGGAGTGTTAGTTTTAGGATTTTATTACAATCAACCACTCTATGCTATTATAGCCGCTCTTTTAATAATCTTTATATTCATGCAAATAAAACCTCGAACAGTTTCACTTTATCCAAAATTATTGGTTGGTAATGAGAATAGAAAATTTGCTCCTTTTATTGATGCCACTGGGGCTCATGCAGGTGCATTACTTGGTGATGTAAGACACGACCCTTATCAATCAGGAGGATTAGGTACTCCAGCTCATGAACGTGTAGAAGCAGGGATGATACACAAAGCTAATAAAGGTGTTCTTTACATTGATGAAATAGGTACATTGAGTATTAAAACCCAACAAGAATTATTATCTGCAATGCAAGAAAAGAAATATTCAATTACAGGACAGAGTGAAACAAGTAGTGGAGCAATGGTAAGAACCCAAGCTGTTCCATGTGATTTTGTTTTAGTTGCATCAGGTAACATTCAAGTTCTTGAAGGAATGCATATTGCTATGCGTTCAAGAATTAGAGGATATGGTTATGAAGTTTTCATGAAAGATTCAATGGATGATAGTGAAGAAAACAGGGAAAAATTAGTTCAATTTGTTGCTCAGGAAGTTAAAAACGATGGTAGAATACCTCATTTTGATGTGGATGCATTAGATGAAATCATACGCGAAGCTAAACGAAGGTCTGGTAAAAAAGATGCATTAACCTTAAAGTTAAGAGATCTTGGTGGTTTAATAAGAGCATCAGGGGATGTTGCTACAGAAGAACAATCAAAAATTGTAACTGCAAAACATGTTGAAAATGCTAAAAAATTCTCAAGAACCTTAGAACAGCAAATAGCTGATAGATCAATTGCTCAAAGAAAAGATTATGCTGTTTTCAGACCAGAAGGTGGTAAAATTGGTGTTGTTAATGGTTTAGCTGTTATTGGGGATAGAAGTGGTTTAGTATCACCAATTGCTGCTGAAGCAGCTCCTTCTCAAAGTAAAAATGAGGGTAAAATAATAGCTACGGGTAAACTTGGTGAAATTGCCAGAGAATCCGTTCAAAATGTGAGTGCATTGATTAAGAAAAACACTGGTAGGGATATTTCCCAATATGATATTCATGTTCAGTTTTTACAAACCTATGATGGTGTTGAAGGAGATAGTGCAAGTGTTTCAATAGCTGCAGCAGTTATATCAGCTATTGAAGAAATACCTCTTGATCAATCTGTTGCTTTAACAGGTTCTTTAACAGTACGAGGAGATGTTCTTCCAATTGGTGGGGCAACAGCTAAAATTGAATCTGCTGCTGAAGCAGGTATAAAGAAGGTTATAATTCCAAGATCTAACTTAAAAGATGTCATGATTGAAAAAAAATATGAGGAAATGGTTGAAATCATACCAGTAGATACTCTTAGTGATGTTTTAGAAAATATTTTAATAGAAAGCTCTGAAAAAAGCTCTCTAATTAAAAAAATGAAAAAAATTGGTAATGAATTAATTGAAAAAGCACATAATCCATTGACTGGTTATAAGTCACCTGATAAATCTTAATTAATTGATCTCATATTCTTAATTTAAATTTTAATAATTTTTCTTAAATTTAAAATGGATTAATTAAAAATTATTATTTCTCTATTTTATTAATTTTTTAAATTATTTCACGAATGAATGTTAGATAGGAAAACAATGAGTTTAGATATAATTAATATTACTTCAGATATGAGTATACAAGATGCAATAAATATTGCGGATATGGGTAGTACTATAATATTATCTGCTGGAGAATATACTGGTGTAGGAAATAATAATATACAAGTTAATAAAGAAAACTTAACTATAAAAGCAGTTGAAGAAGGAAAAGTAATTATAAATCCACAGGGAACAAAAAATGCTGTTTTCAATATTAAATGTGATAATACAACTTTAGAAAATTTGATCATAAAAGGAGTCACTTGTATCAGTGGAGCAGTGTTAATAAGTAGTAAAAATAACACTATCAAAAAATGTACATTCATAGATAACACATCAGAGGGTGCTGGTGCAATATTTAATGATGATGGTGATTTGAATGTTATAGATTCCACTTTCACAAACAATAAGGCAGAAATCACTGGTGCAATATTTAATGATAATGGTAATTTAAATGTTATAGATTCCACTTTCACAAACAACAAGGCAGAATTTGGTGGGGCAATATTGAGTGATGGAGGCATTTAACTATTACATCTTCCACATTCACAAGTAACGATGCAGAAAACGGTGGAGCAATAGCTAATGCTGGAAATGATTTAAACATTAGAGAATCTGAATTTAAGAGTAACACATCAGGAACTGGTGGAGCAATAAACAATGTTGGGGGTGATTTAACTATTATAAAATCTATATTTGTAAATAACACATCACAAGATTTTGGTGGAGCAATAGCTAATGATGGGGATGATTTAATTATTAAAGATTCTATGTTTGCTAATAATACTTCGGAATTTGGTGGGGCGATAAATAATGTTGGAGGTGTTTTAAATATTAAAAAATCCATCTTTAGAAAGAACATATCATGCTATATGGGTGGAGCAATAGCTAATGCTGAGAATAGACTAATTGTTAGAATGTCCACATTTACAGATAACATAGCAAAAGATGGTGGGGCAATATTTAATCTTGACAGTAGCTTAAATGTCAAAGGATCCACATTTATAAATAATATTATAGTTCATGATGATGAAAATATAAAAGAAAATTATGTCTCTGATAGGGTTAATGTGAAAGGTTCTGTTTTTGATTTAAATTAAAAATAGAGTTCATTTAAACAAATTCAAACAATAATCTTTTTGGAAAAACTAATTTTGATACTTAATAAATTTATTTAAAATTATAAATTTTTAAATTAAGAGTATGTTTTTGATATTTATAATTGTTTTATAAAATTATTTAATTTCAGTTTGCACTTTATAAAAATCTGTAATTTTAAAATCTATAATTTAAAACCTATAATTTTAAATATAGTGATGTAAAAAATGTTTGTAAGTAATCATTATTTTTAAATATCTTATTGTTGAAATTTATTTTCAACTTAGGAGAATATATTCTCTGTTTTTATAAATTTTAAATTAAAATTAAATTAATTTTTTAAATAATAATTTTTATTTATTTATTTTTAAAAATAATAATTATAATTTTTTAATTAAAAATTTGACATTTATGATCTAATTTAAAAAATTTCATTATTGAACTTGTTCAATTAGAAAATCTGAAAGATTTTCTTTAGTAAAATTTTTTATTTTACTTAGAAAAGCGAAGCTTTTCTTTATTGAAATTTTTTATTTCAATTAGAAAATCTTTGATTTTCTGGGTATGTCAAAAATCCCATGGGAATTAAAATTTTTTCATGGATTTTCTCTTATTTCTTTTTTTAAAGATTCAAATATATTTTAACCCAAGTATTGAATTTTATAAATTTTTCCTCGAC
>JAITOM010000220.1 GCA_031289975.1 Methanobrevibacter sp.
ATAATTGTAAATTTTAAATAATTTAAATATATTTTAAATAATATAAATGATTTTAAATTAATATTTTTTAATAATATTTATTTTTAAAAAAGTTTATTTATTAAGAACTTTATCAAAACTACTATAATTTATTTTTTAATAATAATTTATTTTTTAATAATAATTTATTTTTAAATGGTTATTTATTAAAAATTTTATCAAAACTACTATATTTAATTTTTCTATATTTTTTATAAAATAAAAATCTTTTTTTTATAAAATAAAAACTCGTCTCTTTTTATTATAAAAAAAATCATTCCTTATTTTATATAAAAATTAATTTTATTAATTAAATTTTTCAATTAATAAAAATTTCGTTTTTTTTTTTGAGGGTGTAAACTTTTATAGAGGTTTATCATTATTTTAGGTTTTCTTTATATATAAAAATCCCAAATTTACAAAATCTCCACACTTTTTGACATCCTCGTTTTTTTAATTGAAATAAAAAATTTAAATAAATAAAACTTTGTTTTTTAAGAAATTTATAAAATTCATCTATTATATTAAAATAAACTCGTATTAAGTTAAATAATTTAAATATTAAATTATATAATTTAATTAATAATCTTAAAATTAAAAGGCATTATATGAGGTTAACAATGAAAAAAAATATTTATCCATTCACGGCAATAGTAAATCAGGATAAAATCAGAAAAGCATTAATCTTAAATGCAATTAATCCATCAATCGGTGGAGTTTTAATTAAAGGTGATAGAGGAACAGGGAAAACAACAGCTGTTAGAGCATTAGCAGATTTACTTCCAAAAATAGATATTGTTAAAAATTCACCATTTAATGCTGATAAAAATAGCTATTTCGAATATGAACTTTATAAAGCAGATAATAAAACTGCAAATGATGATGTTGAATTATCTAAAATTCCTATGAAAGTTGTTGAGCTTCCACTTGGAGCTACTGAAGATAGAGTAATTGGTTCTTTAGATATTGAAAAAGCATTACATGATGGAATTAAAGCACTGGAGCCTGGAATATTAGCAAAAGCAAATCGTAACATTCTTTACATTGATGAAATTAACTTGCTTGATGATAGTCTTGTCGATGTTCTCTTAGATGCTGCTGCTTATGGAGTTAATATTATAGAAAGAGAAGGAATTTCAATTTCCCATCCATCGAAATTTATTCTTGTTGGGACAATGAACATAGAAGAAGGTGAATTAAGAGGACAACTTTCTGATAGAATAGGTCTTGAAGTCGAAGCTGAAGAAATAAGAGATATTAAAGATAGAATAATGATTATGAAAAGAAGAGACGATTTTGAGAAAAATCCTGAAGAATTTTATCATAAATTCAAAGATGAACAAATAAAACTTCAAAATAGAATAATCTCAGCGATGAAATTTTTAGATGGAGTTGAAATTAATGAAATATTTTTAGAAATTATTGCAAAAATAACATTGGAGTATGGTAGTGAAGGTCATAGAAGTGATATTTCTATTTTAAAAACCTCAAAAACAATAGCTGCTTTTAATAGTCATGCGAAAGTAAAAGATGAAGATTTAAAAGAAGCTATTGAATTAGTTTTAGGAGAAGATAAATTCCTCTCTGAGAGAATTCACAATATTAAAAGAGATATTGAACAAAGAATTTTGGATGATAAATTTTTTTGTTAAATTATTTAATTTCAAATATCACTTTATAGAAATCTATAATTTTAAATTTTAGATAATATAACTATATTTCAATTAATATAAGTAATTTTAAATTAATATATTTCAAATTAATATATTTTAAAAATATTTATTTTTAAAAAAATTATTTATTAAAAACTTTACCAAAACCACTAAATATAAATAATTTTAAATTAAATTAATATATATTTATTCAATTATGAAAAAGTTCTTAAATTTTAAAATGATAATTTTTTTTTGTTAAATTATTTAATTTCAAACATCCCTTTATGGAGATCTATAATTTTAAATTTTAGATAATATAAGTATATTTTGAGTAATATAAATAATTTTAAATTAATATATTTTAAAAATATTTATTTTTAAAAAAATTATTTATTAAGAACTTTATCAAAACCACTATAATATAATAATTATTTTTAAAAAAGTTGTTTATTAAAAACTTCATTGAATACACCATAATTTAATAATTTTTTATTTTAATAAAATTTTTTCATCATATTAATTTTACTTAAATTGGGAGACAATGAATACGGGAGACAATGAATATGGTTAGTCAGATGATAAAAGGAAATACAGCAGTTATTATAGGTGCTTTGTATGCTGGATGTGATTGTTTCTTTGGTTATCCAATAACACCTGCAAGTGAAATTCTTCATGAAGCATCCAAATATTTTCCTATGGTTGGGAGAAAATTTATTCAAGCAGAAAGTGAGGAAGCAGCTATTAATATGGTTTATGGTGGGGCTACTGCAGGACATAGAGTTATAGGTGCTTCTTCTGGTCCTGGTATTAGTTTAAAACAGGAAGGAATCACATTTTTGGCTGGGGCTGAACTTCCAGCAGTTATTGTTGATGTTATGAGGGCTGGTCCTGGTCTTGGTAATATTGGACCTGAACAAGGAGATTACAATCAGATTGTTAAAGGTGGGGGGCATGGAAATTATAAAACTATTGTTCTTGCTCCTAACAGTGTTCAAGAAATGTGTGATATGACAATTAAAGGATTTGAACTTTCAGATAAGTATAGAACACCTGTAATAATTTTAACTGATGCTGTTATTGGGCAGATGGCAGAACCTTTAAATTTCCCAGAAAAGGCGATTGAACATGAAATAGATAATAGCTATGCTGTTAGAGGCAATAAAGAGACTATGAACAATTTAGTCACTTCAATATTCCTTGACTTTGATTTACTCGAAGATTTTAATTTTAAGCTTCAAGAAAAATATATGGAAATTGAGTCTAAGGAAGTTGATTATGAGGAGTATAAAATAGCTGATGCTAACTACATCATAGTTTCTTATGGGATCAGTAGTAGATTATCAAGAACAGCTATTGATGTTGCAAGAGAAAAAGGTATTAAGATTGGATTGTTGCGTCTTAAAACTCTTTTTCCATTTCCTAAAGATAAACTTTTAGAGTTTTCAAAGAAAGGTGTTGAATTTATTTCTGTAGAAATGAGTAATGGGCAGATGTTAGAAGATATAAAATTAGCTACTCTTTCTGATAATATTCATTTAGTTAATAGAATGGGTGGAAATTTAATTAAGGTTTCTCAAATTTTAGAAAAGATTTATGAAATAGCTAATTATCCTAATGATATAGAAACTAAGAAATCTTTGGATAATGAAGAAGAGAATATTGTAGATTCAGATAGATACACTAATTTTAGAGAAAATGATGTGGATGAGGATAGATTCACCAGTATCATTGATTAAGGAGGAGGATATCATCACAAATTTAGACGAGTGTAATGCAGAAAATTCTAATATGGAAGATTTTAAAGTTATTAGAAAACCTAATTCCATTAATGATATTTTCTTAAGAAAAGGAATTAATGCTCCTAAAACCACTCATTACTGTGCAGGTTGTGGTCATGGCATTCTCCATAAATTGATTGGAGAGGCTATTGATGAATTAAATATTCAAGAAAGGTCTGTAATGATTTCTCCAGTTGGCTGTGCAGTTTTTGCTTATTATTACTTTAATTGTGGTAATGTTCAAACTGCTCATGGAAGAGCTCCTGCTGTTGGAACAGCAATTTCACGGGCAGAGTCAAATGCTATTGTCATGTCTTATCAAGGTGATGGTGATTTAGCATCCATTGGTTTAAATGAAACAATACAAACAGCAAATCGTGGAGAGAAAATAGCTGTTTTCTTTGTTAATAATACAGTTTATGGAATGACTGGTGGACAAATGGCACCTACAACCCTCATTGGAGAGAAAACCATAACCTCACAAAATGGTAGAGACCCTCTTTATTCTGGTTATCCTATGCATATATGTGAAATTCTTAACACTCTTGAAGCACCAGTTTTCATTGAAAGGGTTTCACTTGCAAATGCTCGAAACATTAGAAAAGCAAAAATAGCTATTACAAAAGCATTACAAATACAAAAAGAAAGTAAAGGATATACATTTATTGAAGTTCTATCTCCATGCCCTACCAATATTAGAATGTCTGTTAAAGATATTGAAAATTTTATAACTAACAATATGGAAAAAGAATTCCCATTAAAAAGATTTAGAGATAAATCTAAAGAAGTTGAACCTATTGTAAGGGATGAAAGTGATTTTTCAATAGAATCCTTAGATAAGATATTTGATGTTAATCGAGGAGTTAATAATGAAATCAAGAAAACTCATAATTATAAACAATTAAATATTAAAATAGCAGGTTTTGGAGGTCAAGGTGTCTTAAGTGGAGGTTTAACACTTGCTCAAGCAGCATGTGCTGATAAAAAACATGTATCTTGGTATCCTGCATACGGTCCAGAACAAAGAGGAGGAACAGCAAATTGTTCTGTTGTAATTGCAGGAGATACAATTGGTTCTCCAGTAGTTGAAAACCCAGATATTTTAATAGCTTTAAATAAACCTGCACTAGAGAAATTTACCGATGAAGTAAAAGAAACTGGTGTAATCTTTTATGATTCAAGAATTAATAATTCCAAAACAGCTAAAACAGCTATTCCAGTCCCAGCATACGATATTGCAACAAAATATGATGGCTTAAAAGCTATTAACACTATTATGCTTGGTGTTTTATGGGAATATATAAACCAATCCAATAATTCAATCTCAAAAGAAGCATTTTATCAAGGTATAAAAGAAACCTTCAATTCTAAATCTAAGGTTATAGATAAAAATATTGAAGTTTTTGATGCTGGTGTTAAATGGAGTAAAAGACATTTAAATAAGTTTTTATAAATTGATTATAGTACGAAACTTAAATTTTGGCAAAATCATTGTTTTCAATTTAATTTTTTAATTAAATTTATTATTCTTAAGGAATAAATAAAATAAAAAATTTAAATTTTAAATTAATAAAAATATAAAGAATAATTTTAAAAATTAAAATATTTTAATAAAATT
>JAITOM010000221.1 GCA_031289975.1 Methanobrevibacter sp.
TATGTTAAAATTTATGAGAGGCGACCTGTGGTAATGGATTCAAAATTAAGGAAAGGTCTTTTTAAGGTTCTTCATGAAATTAATGAAATTATGGATGGGGATCTTATTCCAGAAACTAAATATGTCTTGAAAAAATGTAAAAACTGTTATTATAATAAGTTATGCAATATGAATGAAGAAGATTATCCTGAAGATATCCTCTACTAATTTTTAACATATTGTTAAGTATATATTTAAATTATTGTATGTCAAATTTATAAATTCATAGCTTTTAAAGGAGGTGAAATAATGAATCCATTAACTGAAATTGTCACACATGGTTGTGATGCTTGTATTGGTTGTGTAGGTTGTGTTGCTTGCACTCCAGAAAGTGATGCTTTATTTGCATTATTGTTAACTGGTACTATTGGATATTAATAGAAGATAGTAAAAAATAGTAGTTTTACTTATTAACAAATGATACTTTTGGATGATAATAGTAAAATTATTTTAAAATTTTATTTTGGAGTTTATATTCTCTTTTAATGTTTATATACTCCATTATTTATTATTATAGTTCTTATGAAAAAGCTCTTAAATCTTGAATGATAATTTTTTTTATTAAATTATTTAATTTTAAATATCATTTTATAAAAATCTATAATTTTAAATTTTAAATAATATAAATATATTTTGATCAATATGAATAATTTTAAATTAATATTTTTTAATAATATTTTTTAATAATATTTTTTAATAATATTTTTTGATCAATATGAATAATTTTAAATATTTATTTTTAAAAAAGTCATTTATTAAGAACTTTATCAAAACCACTATACTTTAAAAGTTTTTTTGCAATATAGAAAAATTAAGGAAAGGATTTAATGAAAAGAAAAGATTTTATGAAAGAAAAAGACTCGATGAATAACAATTATCCATATGTTAAGGAAGACTTTTATTTTCGCCCAGGACCTATGCCATATATTTACTCAAAAAAGGATAATCAATATTATCAATTAAATAAGGATGGTTCTGATATTGTAATAAGATGTAATGGGAAGGAAAATATAGATAAAATATCTAATAACCTTGCATCTATTTATAATGAAGATTTAACTGAAATTAATAGAACAATAATAGATTATATAAGTTCTCAAGAGTTCATTGGAATATCCAATAAAAGAAAACCTGTGGATGATAAATATTGGATAAATCCAGATATACAAACACCCGTTCATTTGAGTATAGAATTAACGGATCACTGTAATTATATTTGTAGGCATTGCTATAGGAATAGTGATACTAAAAATGATAATTATATAAAAACTGATGAATTATTAGATATATTATCTGAATTTAGAAGAAATGGTGTTGCAATAGTTGAATTAACTGGTGGTGAACCGTTATCTCACCCCGATTTTGAAAAAATATTAAAATTTTCTTTAGAAGCATTTGATGTTGTTGCTGTTATTACTAATGGTTCATTGATTAGCGAAGAATTTTTAGATAGAGTTTTAAAATATAAAAATAAATTAGTTTTTCAAATTGGTTTATATAGTAATGATAAAGAATATATGGATTGGTTTTGTGGATATGAAGGTGCATTTAAGAGAAGTAAAAAGATTATTAAACAAATAACAAATAGAGGGTTTCATTTAAGGGTTGTTATGATGGTGACTCCGTTTAATGTTAATAATATTTTTTCAACCGTTGAGTTAGCAAGTTCATTAGGTATCCCATTTAAACCAGTAGAATACAATTATAATTTAGGTATGTATACTATAGGTATTAGTCCTGTTACTCCAATGGGTAGAGGTGAAAAATTTCCAGAATTGATTTTTAAACAAGAAGATATTGATATATTCTTAAAAGAAATGGAAAAAGTTAGAATTGAGTTTGGTGATTTTATTTTCAAGATGCCAGAACATCACCCTATTTACGATCTATCTAAAAGAGGTAACTGCGGTGTTGGTTCGAGATCATTAACCATTACTCCTAAAGGAGATATAAAGTTATGTGGTATGAGTGATGAAAAAATACTTAGTTGGGGTAATGTTTATAAAGAAAAGTTATCCGATATTTTCGCTAAAAATTTAGGGGCTACTTTGGCTAATATTCCAGCTCCAGATAAGAAAAATTGTGGTGATTGTGAGCATTTAATGTTTTGTATGCCATGTTTAGCTAAGGCATTTTTAAAATACAGTGAATTAGGAGAAAAATGTTTTTGGGGGAATAATTTGAATTTAAATGATTTTTTAGAAATTAATTCTAATTAATTTATTATTTTATTTTAGTATAGAACCAAATTTTTTATACTTTAAAAACTTTAGTTTTAACTTAGAGAATTTTTGATTTTTTTTTAGTGAAATTTTTTATGTCACTTAGAAAAATTTTTTTTTTTTTCTTTAATTTAAAAATTTTTTTAATTTTTATTAGAATATTTTAATTTTCAGAATTATCTAATATATTTTATTAATTTATAATTAAATAGTTTAATTTATTTATTTTTTAAAAGTAATAATTTTAATTTAAATTGATTTTTAGAAAATTTAGAACTAATGATTTTTGCAAAAATTTAAGTTTCATGCCACGACTTTAGTCGTGTGAAGTAAGTCAATATAATTAATCAGGGAGTTTTCATAAAATGGGAAATGAAAATAGTATTTTTATAGATAAAGAAATAATTGTTCAACTTAACAATGTAAGTAAAACCTATCAGAATTTTGAAGCTTTAAAGAATGTTTCATTTGAAGTGAAAAAAGGTCAAATCTTCGGTTTTTTAGGCAACAATGGTTCAGGTAAAACAAGCACTATTAAGTTAATTTTAGGGTTAATGAAGCCATCTTCAGGTGAAATAAGTTTATTCAATGAGAATTCACTTACTAAAGAATTAAAATCAAAAATAGGATCTTTATTAGAGTTTAATGGTTTAATAGATAGCTTAACTGGTGTTGAAAATTTAATATTTTGGGGAGGTTTATATAATATTAATAAAGAGGAAGCTACTTTAAAATCAAACTATTTATTAAATCTTTTTCAATTAAATACATGGAGTGATGTTAAAGTTTCAAAATACTCCTATGGAATGAGAAAAAGATTATCTCTTGCACGATCACTAATCTCAAATCCTGAATTAATAGTTCTGGATGAACCAACCTTAGGTGTTGATCCGAAATCAAGACAACTAATTAGAAAAGTAATTAAAAATCTCGCAAATGAGGGTAAAACTATTTTTTTCTCATCTCATGACTTAAATGAAGTTCAAATGATTTGCTCTCATTTGGCAATAATTAAAAATGGGAAAATAATATATGAAGGCAGTTTAGATAAGTTTCTTGATGAGAACAGCAAATCAAAAATTTATATTAATCTAAATACTATTGAAGAAGCTGAAAAATTATTATTATCCTTAAAAGAAAATTTCAATGCTAAGAGAGATGGAACTTTAATAGTAATTGAAAACAGTGAAAATTTTAAGCTTGAAAATTATTCTAATTACAATATTCAAACTGTTTATAAAAATAAATCAACATTAGAGGAAAGTTATTTCCATATAGATATGGAGGATTGATATTTGATGAATATAGCTGTTAAAACCATGATTATGAAAGAATTAAATTCCTCTCTATCAAGTAAAAAATATATTCTATCACTCTCATTAAATTTAATTATAGTGATTGTTTTAGCATTTGGATTAACAAACAATATTAATAGATTAGATTCTTTAAATATTTCATTCTTAGAAGTTTTATTTATAGGACTACCTTTATTTAATATTCTTATATCAAATATATCTTTATTAAATGAGATATTTGTTAATGAAAAATTAGTTAAAACATTTGAGGCTATGTTAACAACCCCATTATCTCTTTTTGAAATAGTCATTTCTAAATTAATCTCTATATCTGTATTGACTTATGTAATGCTTATAAGCTCAGTTACCTCATTGTATTTAATATGGGGATTAAAATTAAATAGCTTTATTTCATTTCCAAGTGAGATTTGGATAATGATATTTGTTATAGTCCCATTATTCGGAATTTTATATTCTACATTATCATCTTATCTTATTTTAAGATTTAATTATACAAAATTAACCGAAATATTAAATATTCCACTGATATTTGGATTTATTTTCTTATTTAGAGATCCTTCAAAATTATTAGATCTTTTTACTTCTGGAAAGATAGTTAGCTATCCTACAATAATCAGTTTATTCATTCTATTAACGATTTTTTATATTATCATGTTCTCATTAATAAAAAAAATCAATGTAGAGAATGTTACAGTATCTAAATTATAGTTTATATTTCATTATAATCTATATTTTTTATTATAATATTTTTTCAGAACTTATAATATTAATATAGTATTTCTCTTAACTTTATTACCATAATATATTTTCATTAAATTTTTAAAAAAGTTTAATATCACCTTAAATTAAAATTTGAATAATTTAAAGAATAATTTTTAATAAAAATTTTTAAATAAATGTTACAAAAGTTTTGCGTACAAAATTTTTGTGCATATTATACTATATATAAAAATTTTAAATTTAAATAAATATTAAAGGTTAAGTCATGTCAGAATTCTTAAATCAATGGTTACCAATTGTAATAGTATTTGTTTTTTGTTTTTTTGTTTCTAAATATCTTAGTAAATTAAAAAAAGATAAATAATTATATGATTAATCATTTTTAGTTTTAAAAATATTATTTTATATAGATTATTAGTTTTAAAGATTTAAATAATCATATTAACCATTATAAATTCATTATTATGAAAAAATAAGATTATTATAATGTTAATATTAAATTTTTAACTATAGTGATGTAAAAAATGTTTGTAAGTAATGATTATTTTTAAATATCTTATTTTTATAAATTTTAAATTAATTTTAAATTAATTTTTTAAATAATAATTTTTATTTATTTATTTT
>JAITOM010000356.1 GCA_031289975.1 Methanobrevibacter sp.
TTTATTAATATTAATTTTTGACTGTATACTACATAATAAGTTAAAAGCTAAAATAAAGTATTATATGATGAATTTAATATTCCCAAAAAATTTCAGGAGCCAACTTCTTTACACTCTCAAAACTTTTATAAAATGAGTATAACTATGGACTATACAAGTTCACAACCAAACTCAGATGTTTTTACTCTCACAACTTTAAAATATTTTTTAACTTTTCCTGCTAACGATTTAAGTTCAATAGGATTAGGGATTTCAACATCACTTAAGGATTTATCAAAAACATTTTGATTTCTAAATTGCTGTAGGGTATATTCATCACAGTTAATACTCTTAGCAATATCTTCAATATCTTCAGGAGAAAGTAATGATGGAACATAGGTTGTTCTACATTCAACATAAGTATTTTTAGATTTGTTAGCTATTTCAATAGATTTTCTCACATTTTCACCAATATCTGCACCAATTAATTCTTCATATTTATTAAAGGGTACTTTAACGTCAATAGCTACATAATCAACTAAATTTATAATCTTTTCTAATTTCTCTGGATAAATTCCACTCGTATCAACTTTTGTTTCTAATAAAAGGGATTTTGAATAAATTAATATTTCCTTTAATTCACTTAATTGATATAAAGGTTCTCCACCTGAGATAACAACAGCATCAATGTAAGCTAAATTCCTATCAATGATTTTAAATACTTCAAATAATACCGTATCTTTTCCTGTTTCTATTATTTCCTCATTATGACAAAATGGACATCTTAATGGACATCCCCCCATAAAAATCACAAGAGATATTTTTCCATTAAATTCAATGGATGAAATAATTGTTGATCCAAGCTTCATGTTTGATCTTCATTTTAACATTCAATATATTTAAGAAAAGTTAAGTAAATATTTAGATTTTTTTAAAGTTAAAAGATTAGATATAATTTTAATTAAAATAATCATTCAAATTACCTTTAACCTTTGATTCTGTTATTATAGAATAATCCAATATTTCTTTAATGGATGCTCCTTTATTAAGCATTCCTCTTAAAGTAGATTCTCCTAAAAGCACATAATTCCATTTAGAGTCCATTCTATCTATTCCTGGGAGCTGATTGATTTTATCTAAATAATCAATTGTGGATAACTTTTTAGATTGAACATTAGATGAACTTTTATCCTTGTCTGCTTTTGTTTCTACTACATAAATATCATTGGAAATTTTAACAATGAAGTCTGGAAAATATCTTGCAATTAATCCATCTTCACGAATATAATCTATTTTAGCAAAAGTATGATAATATTCATTAATTTTTATAAAAGAATCAACCCTACCATCCATATCAACACTTTCAATAAACAACTTTTCTAAGCCTCCAGAATTAGAAGGATAAGATAATTTTTCATAAATAGATTTAGGCACCTCAATAGAATAATTATCTCTCATTCTCAGTTCAGATATTTGAGAAAAGAAAATTTTTCTCACCTCAGCTTCATTAATATTCACATTGGTTTGCATTTCATATATTTTCTTATTGATCTCTTTGATAATATGGGCGATTATGCTATCTTTAGATATTAAAAGAATTCTCCAATTTTCATCTTCAAAAGGATTAAAAGTTATGATGTTCTTATCATCATCGGTGAATAAGTGATTTCTTATATAGTTATCAATCAAGCCAACTAACTCTGCATTATTAATTTGCATCATTGGAAAAGATTTTTTTCCTCTTTTGACAGGTTGAAAAGTAGAAGTTAGAATGTTGACAATTTTTATTAAAAATTCATTGTAGCTATCAGCTGAAAAAATAGCATCACTCACATTATATTCTCCAAATCGAGTTCTAACAGTGAGTTCTTGAGATTCAAACCTTTCTCCACCTTTTCCTTTAATTTTTAAGAGTGTTGAAAATGGAATATTATCAAATGCTTTAAGCCCATCTAAAGAAAGCTCATTTTTAGATAGTATTTCTTCTCTTTCACGAATAATAATAGGCCAATAAAAATCAAAATTCTTGTAATGGTCTCTTAAACCTACTGTAATCATGTCCCCTAAAATTTTTTTAGAATCAATTTCCTCATTAATCTCAGTTATCATATCTTCATCCAATTGATCGTAGAATTCAATGAATTTTGGATGTTCAATTATACTTAATAAGTCTAAATATGTGGTAGGTTCTTTTTTATCAATTAAAAGTTCTTTTCTCATGTCGCTTTTAATGTCATCATAGTCATGTTCTCTCCACATCAATCTTAAACCTCTACCAATTATTTGTTCTAATAAAATTGGAGATTCACTTGATCTAAGAGGAACAATAACCGAGATATTGTTAACATCAAAACCTTCACGAAGCATTAAAACAGATATTATTATACTTGGCTTTTTATAATTGTCAATATTAAACAATTTTTGCTTTATCGAGATCCATTCTTGCTGTGAAACTTCACCTTTAGCATTTGAGTGAATTTCAGTAAGATCTTCATTGGTTAACCCTTCATTTTTAAAAAAATTATATACTAAAGGAGCTACTTTAGTATCTTCACAGAGAACTAACATTTTTGGATGTTTATTTTTCTCAATTGATGAAAACTCATTATCAAGAATTTTTAATTTTTTAAGACCAGCCATCAACATTAATTTTTGCCCATCGGATAAACCAATAAGATTATTACCCTCTCTTTTAGCTTTAAAATCCAAATCAATAGATCCAATTTCTTTTCTCTTATCAATAGCTATCATTTTCACTAAACCATTATGAATAGTTTCTTTTAAGTTGAAATCAACAATGATATGGGGAAAATAATGTTTTGTTTTATTTTTACCAGAGGTAGAATTATAAGCTGTAGCCGAGAAATCAATTTGAATAAATTTATTCTCTTTAGTTTTAGAAATGGTATTTAAACTTTTCTGCCATTCAACTTCAAAAATTTCACCTTTACTTTTAATTTCATGAATATGATGAGCTTCATCATTAAATACAACTAAATCTTTCAAATCCTTTAAATAATTAATTTCATTTCCTTTTAAAAAATTGTTATCTAAAACTTCTAAAGAATTTCCTCCAGATGTACCTGGAACAATAGGAAAAACTTTATTGCGAACTTCAACAGGGTCATCTAAAGGATAATCAACAATTATTTCCTCTTCTATCCCAGATAAAAGATGCCAATTAGTAATAGCTATTAAACCATCCCCAGTAACCTTAGAAGATATTTCATCTTTTTTTGCAACTGCAACTTGAATAAAACCTAAAACATCATCCAAATAATATGAGGGAATAAATAAGTCTTTAAATTTAAAAAAATCAGAGGTTTCAAAATTTCTATTACTATTTTCATCTTCTTTTCCTAAAAAAGCATCTAAAAGTCGATTATAAACTATTAGACCTGGTGATACAATAAGAAAATTTTTAGAAAAATTTATATGGATATCTTCAACATGATTTTCTTCATTAAACTTAGCATTTAAATATTGCCAAATAAGCAATGCATTTAATACCCATGTTTTCCCAGTTCCAGTAGCCATTTTAACAGCATACATAGGATGTTGGTATTTATCCTTTTCAAGGTCTTCAATATCCATATTAGCTAAAATTTCAGGATTAGTTTTAAGATATAGATCCATTACATTTTCCACTTTTAAAACTTCATGGAGATAAATAATATTTAAAATAGCTTGTTTTTGCCCTTTATGAAAATTAATATCTCTCATATCACAAAAAGCATCAGAAAACCAATACTTTAAAAGGTCAGATGTTATAGGACTAATTTCATCTAAAAAACTTCCATTTTCCCAAGTTTCATTTACCATTTCAGATAAAAACTTAGCCATTTCCAATGGGTTTGATCCAGTTCCTTTAAACTTTGCAACCATGAATTAAACCCCCTTATTTTTAAGAGTGAAAATAGCTACACTTTCAAACCCAAAAACATCAACAGCTTTAACACAAATCTTCCTATCAGATTCCAGCTTAGGAACATTTAAAACAGCTTTATTAACAACATGATAAGGATCATCATCATTTTCAATATTTTGCCTATAATCTTGCCATCTACTTCTAAATACCTCATCATCATAGTCGGGATCAACACTCCAGTATTCAATTAAAGAAAGAGGATCATTTGCAATATAATTTTGGAGTATTTTCTTATTGTTATCATCAAGAGGAATGGCATTTGGAGATAAAATAATATAATTGTCTAATTCAACGGTTAACTCTTCGTTCTCACTATCATAATCTTTAACTGCAGGTTCTTTAATCTTTAAATATTGTAGAGAAGAAAATCGAATATTACCTGATTCAATTAACTTTTTAGCTGCAGACTTAGATTTAAGCTTATCTAATAAATCAGGAGGAATAATAAGAACTTCAAGATTTTTATCATTTATTTGATTAATTTCATGCCCTATGGATTGAACAAAATTCCAACCAAGAACAACAACTTTACTCCATCCACCTTTATAGCTATTTCTTAATTTTTGAGCTTTAGTAAGAGTATTATAACCAGTCATCTTAGATGGGGAATCAACATAAACAAGGGTTCGTGAATCTTTAATATAACCTAAATTTGTCCTGTTATCCTCATCATTGAATGGATCAGCTCCATAAAGATGCATTACAACTTGAGATAAGTCACGAATAGATTTAAACTCAGATTGTTCATATTGCTCTTTTTGATAATCCCCAATAGATTCAAATAAAAATGGTTTAGAATCTTGATCAATTAATCTTTTTCGACTTATCATACAAGCAGGTTTACCAAGATCTGAGATTATCCATTTTCTATTTAATTTTTCAGCTACTGCACCTGTAGTTCCAGAACCACAAAAAAAATCAGCTACAATAGAATTTTCATCCGAAGAAACTTTAATTATTCTTTCCAATAACTTTTCTGGCTTTTGAGTTCCATAATTAACATTTTGTTTAGAATTTCCTTTAACTACTGGTATTCTCCATACATCTTCAGGTATTTTACCTTTTTCTGCTGATTCACCACCAATATATTCCTTTCCTCCCAATGTACGGGATGTTTCGTATCTTTTTTTGCTATCATCTAAAATTTCAACTCTGACATCGTCCCCATTAAATATATAGCTTTCTGTTTTTGAAAAATATAATAGAATGTCATGTTTTCTTGGAAAATATTGATTACTTCTTCCAGGAGTATCAGGATAAAACCATATGATATCATTGATAAATTTTTCTTTTCCAAAAATTTCGTCCATTATTACTTTCAAGTAATGTCCAACATGCCAATCAATATGGACATAAATGGAACCTTTTTCTGAGAGTAATTCTTTCATTAAAATTAATCTTGGAACCATCATTTCTAAATAACTTGCTGTTCCGTTTTTCCATGTGTCAGCATATGCAAATTGTTCTATTACAGTTGGTTTTTGTTGTATATCCTTGTCTGATAGTTTTATTTTAGTTCTGTAATCTGCTTTTGAATCAAATGGAGGATCAATATAGATAAGATCTATTTTGCCTCTCATTGATGGATTATCTTTTGATTCAGTTAAAAGAGCTTTCATTGTAAGTAAATTATCGCCGTAAATCAATTTATTAAACCATTGGTTTTCATTTAAGGTTTTTATTTTATCTTTAAAATATCCTGATTTTTCTTTAGATGGTAATACAATTTCATTTGTTTGCAAAACTAAATTTAGTCCTCTTCCAGCAGATAGTATTCTTTCAGCTTCTTTTTTTCCTCTTTTAATAATTTTTGGTAACTCTTCTATCAAACTATTAGTCAATTTTTAACCTCCATCTTTAAAATAATAATTTAGATCATCAGAATCTTGATATTTGAGAAAATTCCCTAAAAAAATAAAATTTAAAACATTAATGCCCCCATATACTTATCATTTCAATATATATTCAACATTAAGCTTGATTAAAACGATAGTATCTGTGCATTAAATTAAAAGTTAATTAAAAGATAGTAAAATAGTTAATGTCCTAATCAATTTAGTTATTAGAGAGTTTCTACAAACCCAATAATTCAAAAATTTAGAATTTAGATATCATTATTCTGGCTTTAAATTTAAAATAAAGTATTTTTAGTAAATATTAATATTCATTGATATTGACAAAAATGAGGTTTATAGAAACTTTCATTAGAAAACTTTTGCAATGATAAGTAGTCATGAACGATTTTTTTTAATCATAATCATATTTCTGAAAGACTCATTACTCCATGAATTTTTGTATGAGTTTCAAGCAAAGATTTACATTGAAATAAATAATTATCATCAGTTATAAAAATCAATTTACTTATGCCGTTTTGTTTTGCTAAATCATGCCCATCCAAACAAATATTCATATCATTACCCAATATAGATAAACTATCACGACCATGTATACAATTTTCTAATTTTTTCTCCACAGAGAGATATTTATCTTTTCGTTCATGACAATTAAGTTTATAGCATTTTGCTTTAAATTTAAGTAATTTTTTTGTAAAGTGTTTTTTATAATGTTCTAAATGAATAACGACATTTTTAGAAGATTCTGTACTTTTAAATATATTTTCATCCCAGATATCATTAACTATTTTAATTATTGAGTATGGATTGGAATTTTTACCATGTTCAAGAGCTATGTTAATTAAATCATCTTTATCTATACTATTTGATAGAGAATTTAAAGTTATTTTGATATTATCAATAAGTTCTTCAAAAATTCCCCGTTTTTTATTAAATTCATATCTGACATTTTTAGACCAATAAATGTATTGATATTTTTGGAATATTATTTTTGATTTATCATGTTGTGGATCTTGTAAAAAACAGTAGCCTATTAAAATATTATTATCAAGAAATATTGTTGGTTCTGTAGAAATATTGTGAATCCCCCAATAATCTAAAAGTCTCATTAATTGCTTTATCATAATTACCTTTAGGGATATAATATTTCTCATAAAATAATAAATCTTGTTTATCAAACATTTCGTTATATTTCATGAAAATAGTATTATAATCTTTAATGAATTCATCTTTATAAGTATAATCATCTACTTTTATGGGAGCATGTTTTTCAATGATTTTCATTTTATTTTCAAGAAAATCTATAAATGCTTCTAAAATTTCTATTATAAATTCTATTTGTTTATCATTAATATTCTGATCTTCATAAAAATAATTTATTATGTCTCGGATTTCTGATAATGGAAACCTTTCATCTTTCATTAATTCATTGGTTATTATTATTTCCTTATGTTCTGAGATTATATTATCTAATGATCTTAAAGAATTCTTTATACTTTCATTTTCATGATTACAATTTTTTTGAAGTTTTTCATGGATTTTATTAATCCAAGATTTTGATAAATCAAGGATAGATGAAAATCTTTTACTCAACTCTGAATTTAAATATAAGCGGGTGTCAATATTAAAAAAAATTATGCTTCCATTTTCCTCTTTTTCAGATTCTTCATATAAAATAGTATTACCCGTATTTATATCAAAGTAACTCTCATTTAAATGGTGAAAATTTCACCTCGAAAATCACATCTGTTAAATATTCTCCTTATAAATTTTTTCTTTCATAATCTCTCTCATTATTATATTATTTTATTTTAATATAATTTTATTTTTTTAAGCTTATTCATTGTATTAATAGATTCTTTCAGAATATATCTTCAATCATACCCTTCATTTAGTTGTTAATTTTTTCTTAAATATTATTTCTACTTTATTTTTTTTTAATTATTTCACTCGTAGTGGCAGCGATTTAATATTAAATTTTTTTTCACTGATTTTGATTAATGCTTTGATTACAATGTAAACTTTAATTTTCACTACATAACTATCCCAAGATGAGTTTATTTTATATAATATAATAATAATATATTTCTAAATATATATAAAATTTTCTTATATTTTCGCTGGGTAATGTTCTTAGATTTTAAAATAATAATTTTTTTATTAATTTATTTAATATTTAATATAATTTTATAAAAATCTATAATTTTAGATTTTAAATAATATAAATATATTTTGATTAATATAACTACTTTTAAATTAAGATATTCCATTTTTCATTCATCGTGATTATATAATAAAAAATGATATTATAGTCATTTTGGAAAAGTTTTTAAAATTTGGATGATAAATTATTTAATTAAATTATTTAATTTTAAATATTAATTTATAAAAATCTATAATTTTAAATTTTAAATAATATAAA
>JAITOM010000396.1 GCA_031289975.1 Methanobrevibacter sp.
TTTATTAAAATAATTAAAATATCAATTTATTAAAATAATTAAAATATCAATTTATTAAAATAATTAAAATATCAATTTATTAAAATAATTAAAATATCAATTTATTAAAATAATTAAATTAAAATAATTTTATTATTTATTAAAATAATTTTAAAATTAATTATAAAAAATTAATTACTTATTATAATATTATTAAAAAATAATAAAAAATAATATTATTAAAACATTAATTATTAGAAATTATTAGATTAAAAATTAATTTATTACTAAGATGATTAAGATTTGTAGTTATAGTATTAATTTAAATTATAATTTATTAGACTATAGCTTCCATCCCTCTGTCTTTATTTCTTACTCTAATGGAATCTTCAATAGGGCAGAGAAAAATCTTTCCATCCCCAATATTTCCAGTATGATTGACTTTCATTATTGCTTCAACAATTAAATTTACATCTTCATCAGGAACTATAATTGACAGTAATCTTTTTGGAATATAAGCCATTTTCCCTGGTTGTTGTTGCAGTTCAGGATTATCTTTTACACTTTTTACTTCATTTAGTATAGATTTTTGTTTTCCTCTACCAAAAACACTGACCGCTGTTAGAGCAGGATGTCCTAAAACATCTAAAACCTCTTTAGTTTTATTTATCATAGAAGGTCTTATTATTGCAATTATCTCTTTCATATTTTCACTCAGTTTAAATTAAAGATTAATAATCCTTAATAATTATTATATATTAGTATTATAACCATCATATCTAATTTAAATTTAATTATCATATCTAATTTAAATTATCTGATTATATCTTGCATGTAATTTAATTATATCTAATTTAATTTTAAATTTTTATTTAATTAGAATTTAATATAAAAATAATAATAATAATGTAATCAATTAAAAATTATATACAAAAAATAATCTAAGTTTATATAATCAAATTAAAAATAAAAATTATAATTTATAATTCTTCTGATTTAGTTCTGACAGTATATGCTTTTTCAACAGGACTTATAAAAATCTTTCCATCCCCAAAACTACCAGTATAAGCTGATTTAACAAGTGTATCAACTAAAGGTTCTACTTTTTCATCTTCTACAACTAACATTATCATTCTTTTAGGTAATTCATCATAGTGAATGTCGTTATGATGAATTCCTTTTTGTTTACCTCTTCCAACGACATCAATTTTAGTTAATGCAACATGTCCAGCAGCTTCAAGTGCATCAACAGTTTCTTCTATCTTTTCAGGTCTTATTATCGCACGAATCATTTTCATATAATCACTTGAGTAATTATTTTAGTTTTAAATCATTTTTGTTTAGTAATTATTTTAATCTAAATTATTTTAATCTAAAACTCCAAATTCAACTACTAATTCTTCTAATTCATCCATACTTAATGGTTCAGGAATAACAAAATTTTTATTCTCAATAATCTTGTGAGCCAACTCTTTATATTCTCCTGCCTGAGTAACAGATGGATCAAAATCAGTGACCGTCTTCTTATTGAACTCTGCTTTTTGGACAATATTATCACGAGGAACAAAATGAATCATCTGAGACCCAATACGACTACAAAACTCCTCAATCAACTCACGCTCACCATCGACATTCCGACTATTACAAACAATACCGCCCAAACGAACACCAGACTGCTCAGCATATTTAACCATACCTTTACAAAGATTATTCGCAGCATACAATGCCATCATCTCACCTGAAGCAACAACATAAATCTCTTCTGCTTTACCATCACGAATCGGCATTGCAAAACCACCACAAACAACATCTCCTAAAACATCAAAAAAAACAAAATCAAGATTATCTTCATAAACTTTCTGCATTTCCATTAATGTAATAGCTGTAATAACACCTCTTCCAGCACATCCTACACCAGGTTCAGGACCTCCAGATTCAACACACTTAATACCACCAAAACCAGTACTCATAACATTATCTAAATCCATACAAGCTTCTTCACCTTCTTCACGAAGAGTATCCATCATAGTACGTTGCATTTTTCCTCTAAGAATCATTCTTGTACTATCAGCTTTTGGATCACAACCGTGTATCATGACTTTTTTATCATGAAAATGTGCCATCGCAGCAGCAGTATTTTGAGTTGTGGTTGATTTTCCAATTCCACCTTTTCCATATATAGCTATTTTTCTTACCATTTGATAATACCTCACTTGTATTTTTAACTAATATTTCATTTTTTATTAAAACAATGATGATTTTTTAAAACAATAATGATTTCCAAAAACCTATCAATATTTTTTTTTTATTAATCAATATTTTTAAAAAAATGAATATTTTAAACTTTTTTTTATCATTTAAATAATATCTTTTAATTTGAAGATTATTGATTATTTTAAACTTATTTAAAATGCATTTAATTTATTTAAAATATTTTAAGGTCATATTAAATAATCATTATTTTATATTTTTATCATATAAGTAATATAAAATGATATTTACTTTATATTAGCAATAACAATTGTTTTTAATATATTGTCGGATATAGGATTCCGACTTCCTTATATTTTATATTGTAATGTAGAGTATATAAAGGTTTCCCTTTTAAAGATATAAAAAAAAGTATATGTCAAAGTAATATTTAAAAATAGAGGATTTAACATTGTATTTTTTGCATTTATATCATTTCTATTCTTTTACACACTCTATATTCATCATTTATATGAAAATAACCTTTATCTTCCATTGATAATTTTATATTTTACTATTTATTGTATTAAATAGCCTTGTTTAATTTAATTTTCATGACTCACCTGTTAATCTTGATTAACTAAAAAAATTTGGCTCAAGTATTAGAAAAAAAATTTTTTAACTCTTTTTTAGCCAATCGATTTAATGTTGTCAAATTAAAAATTTCATGTTCATTTTCCTTGAAATAATCTTTTTAAGTAATGCTGTCAACTTAAGAATTTTTGATTAAAATTTCTATCTAAAATTTTGTTTATACAATCTCCATTTTTAATTTCCATCCAAATTTAAAAAAATAATTTTCTTAAGTTGACAACATTGTCTTTTTAAGTAACATATTTATCAATCCAATCTTCAACAAACAAATTGAATAGCATGAATATGAAAATAATACAAAAATTTAAATATCAAGAAAGTCTCATCTTCAATAAAGATGACTTAGAGTGGGCAACATTTTTTTTATTTTACTCATACTTTACTTATTTTGGATATTTTAAATTTATTTGTTTTTAAAAATTAGAATTTTTAAACTTATTTTAATAAAATAATGATTTTCAATAATCTCATTGAATTATGGAAAGTCATCTTAAAATAAAAAAAAAATTTAAAATTGAAAAAGACTTTAAATAAATAAAAATGTTTTAGAAGATATAAATTCTTATAAATTTTGTTTAAAAAAGAGTTTTATTTTATAAATAAAGGGGCTGTGAAAAATCAAACTGATGTTGCATCTGAGCATCAAAAAATTATCGCATAATATTTGGGATATCATAACATGAAATTTAATAATAAAAACACAAAATTTATAAAATATAAGAGATTAATTTAATTTCATGAAAAATAAAAACCAATCTCTTAGTACAGAATTAGGTGATCCAGCATATAAAACTTGTGCTAATGACTTTAAAGTT
>JAITOM010000011.1 GCA_031289975.1 Methanobrevibacter sp.
TGCTATTGACTGAAATATTTTTATTCCATGCTTAGTTTTTAAAACATGAATATTAAATCAGAGATAATTAGACAATAATGATAAATTAACCCATAAATAATTATGCCGTTCTCTCTCTAATTATTCTTTAAGAATAAGAAATTTAATTATAGTAGTTTTGATAAAGTTCTTAATAAATAACTTTTTTATAAATAAATATTATTAAAAAATATTATTAAAAAATATTATTAAAAAATATTATTAAAAAATATTATTAAAAAATATTATTAAAAAATATTATTAAAAAATATTATTAAAAAATATTATTAAAAAATATTTATTTAAAATTACTTATATTAATTAAAATATATTTAAATTATTCTTTAATTATTTCACATTTACCAGAAGGTAAGACTCTTACTACATCATCTAAACTTATTAAACCATCTTTATTTATCTTATGGAGAATTTCCTTTGCTATTGCTTCTTTTTTTGTATATCCTGGTCGCACAATAACATAATTATTAGAATGTGCTTTTAATGATTCTATAGGTCCAGCCATTATCCGTTGACCCATATAATCTACAATTCCAATAGCTATTTTTAAATTTACTCCTCTTAAATAATTTTTTTTGCCTCTTACAATGAATGATCCTTTTGTTAAATATTCTCCATGTTCAGGTGTTTTTGAAACTTGATCTGGATGAACCCAGAATACATCAGTGGATCCATAACCATTTCCCCAAGCACTTGAAAATGAGGCTGCAAAAATAGCAGATTCTATAAGAGTATTTTCATTTATTTCAATGTTCTCTTTTTTTATCACAGTTGAAGGTGCTCCATGCACATCACCATGTATATAAATATCATTGTTATCCAAATATTTTTTTACCACAAGTTCATTTGTATTGGCATCTCTACCCCCAACAACCAAATGATTGTCTGAACTTAAAAACCATCTTAATTTTTCAAACCACAATAATGGTTTTTTAATTCTTTTCTTTGGAAGTTCGATTTTCTCAATACCCTTATCTCTTTTATTTTCCATATCCTTTAACTGTTTTTTAGTATTTTCAACAGCTATTAGACCACCTTTAATTTTTCTTTTTGCTTTTTTACCTTTTTCATAATAGATTTCAGCATTTTCAGCTAATGATTTTTTATAATCAATAGCTATTTTTATATTTTCAATATCTAAAACAAGTGTTCCAAGTGTATTCATAGATTCAAAAATTTGAACTTCATCTAAACCCTCCTTTTTAGCTTTTTTTAATATTTTAGATATTTCTTTCCTGGAATGTTTTTTTTCTGCATCATTGATAACCTTTAATAAGTTTTCAATTTTAGTATAATTAGAATATAGAAGTTCTCCTTTCTTTTTTGAAAGTTCAGTTGTTTTTTCAAACTCAGATAAGGATTTTTCCTGTTTTTTTAATCTGTTAGCAAACTTATTAACTTTTTTATCCCAAACACTTTCTTCAACCGATTTTATTTCATTTCTAATTTTTTCAGAATAAAATTCATCGGCTGCTTGATTAAAACTATCGAAATATTCTTTTTTATAATCCTCATAAATCTTTAATTCTAATGGGGAAAGTTCTAATTTCTTTCCATTATCCCTATCATCATTTGTATTTTCAGATATTTGATTTTCTATATTTTCAGTTTCTTTTTTTACAATTATGTTAGATTTAAACTCTAATTTTTTAAGTGGAGTGAATAAATCATCTATTTTTTCATGAACAATAGCTATTTCTTCATTAGCTAAATTCACAGCTTGAATTTTTTTATCTAAACCTGTTCTTAAAATGATTTCTTCAGAATAAGTACTTCCCAAACCATTCATCGCTAAAGTTCTGATTAAATCACTATCTGAATCCTTAAATATCTGAGTTAAATCTTTTAGAGATAAATCAATTGGATTTATTCCTTTTGTTGAAGGATATTTATATTCTTTTTTAGAACTTATATCTCTATCACTCCATAACTTTCTTTTAAGAGGCATTATTATATTTCCTTCCTCATCTAAAAGAATTATATTTCCTTTTGAGAAAAGTTCTGTAACAAGAGTGTATTTTTGCTCTTTTTGAACCTCTAATTTAATCACACGATCAAAGCTATGTTGTTTAATAGATATAACATGAGCTCCTTTTAACTTTTTTCTAAGAAGCATTGTAAAAGATGGGGGAATAGTAGGATTATTAAGTGGATAATCAGTTTTATGAGCTCTAACACCAGATTGAAATATTACATCAATTCTTCCAAGTCCAGTTTTATGAAATCTCATAAGAACCATATCATTTCTTGGTTGAAATGATTTATCAACTCTTGCTCCTTCTAAAAGTTCATTTAATTCATGGCTTACTGCAAATATATCCACATTTGTCATGATTTTCATGTTTTATTGGCTCCTGCAAAGTTTTAATCAAGTAACCTCATAAAGAGTAAAATTATTTCTAAGATATAATCATTATTGAAAAGTTTTTAAATTTTAAAAATGATAATTTTTTTTATTAAATTATTTAATTTTAAATATCACTTTATAAAAATTTATAGTTTTAAATTTTAAATAATATAAATATATTTTGATTAATATAAATAATTTTAAATTAA
>JAITOM010000045.1 GCA_031289975.1 Methanobrevibacter sp.
CAGCTTAAAACCCAAAAAAATGGATTAAAAATGATAAAGACACTCCAAAATATGATCACTCCATATTTTTATATGAGTGGAAAGAAGTATTTGCAGATTTAGGCATATTAGTATTTGAAGGCAAACCTTATACACGATTTATTTTAAATGCTTATGAAAATAATATAATTAGTTCTTCTAAATTTATGATATATGTGGATATTCCTGTTGATAAAATAGACAAATTATATGATGAACTATATGGGTGATTTGATGTATGTATTGGATACCAATGTATTACTGACCCTGCAGAATCATTATTTTCCTGATGTTTTTATTCAATTATGGACGAATATAAATCACATGATTAGTCAAAATAAAGTTATATCTAAAATAGAAGTTCAAGAAGAAATAACCAGTAAAGAACATAAAAGCTTTTGGGATAATATAAATAAAGAACACAATAATAGCTTTTATCAGGAGTTAATTTCAGGCGAAGATTTAGAAATGAGAAAATAGAAGAATTGGAATTTGTCATGGATTAAAACACGATTCTACAATAGTTACTACTGAAAGTCCTAAAAAACAGTTAAATATTCCTCATGTATGCAAAAAGTTAAATGTTAAATGTATCTGCATTAGAGAATTTTTTAAAGAAAATAATCTTCAATTTTAATATTATTTAAAAATATGGGATTCATTGATTTTCATGATATAATGTTTTACCAAACTTTTATAACATTTTCTAAATTATATATTTCTATCTATAAAAATCATTAAATTTTAATGAATGAATTTAAAGGAAATAATAATGTTAATAAATGCTGACTTACATATTCATAGCCGTTTTTCAATGGCAAGTTCTAAAGACATGACAATAAATAATATAGCTCCTCAGGCTAAATTAAAAGGACTTCAATTAATGGGGACAGGAGATGGTTTCCATCCAAAATGGTTAAATATAATTGAAGAAAGTACAACTTATTCTGGGGATGGAATATATTCTAATAAAGATTGTGATTTTATTTTAACTGCTGAAGTTGAAGCTAAAAATAAAATTCATCACTTATTTATTATTCCAAATATTGAAATAGCAAAAGAAATGTCTGAAAAATTATCCTCTAAAAATAAAGATGTTGATGGTAGACCACGAGTTGATATGAATGGTTCGGAGATTAAAGATTTAGCAAGGGATTATGAATGCTTATTTGGTCCTGCTCATGCTTTTACACCTTGGACTGGAATGTATAAAACATATAATAGTGTATATGATTGTTACGGTGGAAAACCTGATTTCTTAGAGTTAGGTCTCTCTGCAGATAGTGATATGGCAGATAGAGTAAAAGAACTTCAAGATATTCCTTTTTTAACAAATTCTGATGCTCATTCTCCATGGCCACACAGATTAGGTAGAGAATTTAATCAAATTGAAATGGATGATGTTTCTTTCACATCCATTAGGAAAGGAATAAAAAACAATGAAATTAAAGCTAATTATGGTCTAATCGCTGATTTAGGTAAATATCATATGACTGCTTGCAGTAAATGTTACCAAATAGTAGATCCTCTTTTTGCTAAGAAAAATAAAATGAAATGTGATGATTGTGGAGGAATAATAAAAAAAGGTGTTGATTTTAGAATATCTGAAATTGCTGATTGGAATAAACCAAAACATCCTAATTATCGCCCACCTTATATTCATTTAATGCCACTATCTGAAATTATTAGTATGAAATATAATAAAGGTGTTACAACAAAAACTGTTCAAAACATTTGGAAAAATCTAATTAAGGAGTTTAATAATGAAATAGATATTCTTATTAATATTCCACTTCCAGAAATTGATATGGTTGATAAAGAAATTGCAATAGCTATTAATGCATTTAGAGATAAATCTATCCATATAACTCCTGGAGGAGGAGGTAAATATGGTGAAATATCTTTAAATAATGATCCAAAAAAAGATTTTAAAGTTGAAAAAAGAAAACAAATGACTTTAGATAACTTTAAAAATTAGACTTAAAAAAAGTTAGGGAATCTTGAGAGTGTAAAGATATTGGCTCCTGACTAAAAAATGATTAATATCAAAAAAAATGATTAATATCAATCATGCCAACTTTGATAATATGGTCATTTTGGAAAAGTTCTTAAATTTTGGATGATAATCTTTTTTATTAAATTATTTAATTTCAAATATTAATTTATAAAAATCTATAATTTTAAATTTTAAACAATATAAGTATATTTTAATTAATATAAATAATTTTAAATTAATATGTTTTAAGGCACTGTAAAATTAGCATGGATTTTCACAAGTGAAAAATTGAAAACAGACGATAAAAGTTTAATGACATGTATAGGGGCTTAATGCTTTTATGCTAAAATTTAAATTCCAAATTGTGAATTTCCATCCTCTTTTTACAGTGCCTATTTTAATAATATTTATTTATTTTGAGGATGTAAACTTTTATGGAGGTTTACCAAAATCTGAGGTTTTCTTTATATATGAAAATCCAAAATTTGCAAAACCTCCATACTTTTTGACACTCTCTTTATTTTAATAATAGTGATAGAAAAAATGTTTGTAATTAATCATTTATTCTAAAATATCTTATTTTTAAAAATTTCAAATTAAAATTAAATTAATTTTTTAAATAATAAT
>JAITOM010000118.1 GCA_031289975.1 Methanobrevibacter sp.
TTGAGGACTTCAAAATGGAATATATGTTATTCATGAAAAATAAAAACAAAATTCCATTAACTAATATTTTACCTAATAAATTATATAAACATTTGGATGGTTTGGAAATAGAAACCAAAAAAGGTATAATGGTGCTTAAAAAAAGAATGAGTATTCATTCAATTTTAGAATTGCAAGAATTCCCTGATAAACCTTTAGATTTTATAATAGATTAGTCAACAAGATGTTCAAGGTATAAATCTGAAAAACATCTTAAAAATAATGGAACTATGCTCAAAAAAGGGCAGTGTAAAATTAGCATGGATTTTCACAATTGAAAAATTGAAAACAGGTGATAAAAGTTTAATTACATCTGTATGGGCTTAATGTTTTTATGCTAAAATCCAAATTCCAAATTGTGAATTTCCATCCTCTTTTTACAGTGCCCAAAAAAGTAATGAATATAATTGGAACAAAAAATTTGGAAAAATAGCTTATCAGTTGAATTTTATATAGCACATATAATTTTCAAAAAAAATGAAATGTATAATTAAGACTTTTATTTTAAAAAATATGAGAAATTACTCATGCATCATAAAAACAAAATAAAATTATTATCAAGCAAAAAAAAAATAAGAACTATCTTATTTCTCCAAACTTTTATATAATTTATTTAAAAATTTTTATTAATTATTATTCTTTAAATTATTCAAATTTTAATTAATATAAATGATTTTTAATTAATATAAATGATTTTTTAAAATTAAAAGTTTTAATAAAATTATAATTAAAATATAAATATTTAAATAAAAAAATAATTATTTAAAATGATTTTTAAATTAATTTTAATTATAAATAACTATGTGAGTAAATATACTAAAAATTATACTAAAAATTTGAAATGATGAAAAAAGTTTGAAATAAGAAAAGAATGTAGTATGCAAATCATTACTAAAATAAATAAAAATTAAGAGTTATATTCTAAAAAAAAGCTTTAATAGAATTGTTTTTCACCATTTTATATGATTATAATAAGTAATATGAGGAATTAAACATGAATACTATTGAAAAAGTTAGTCCTTTTCAACCGGAGTCCCCAGTTAGACCAGAAAATTTTGAAGGTAGAAAAGAAATAATTGATAAAAATTTACCTTTTATATATCAGGCTTCTCAAGGTTACCCCACACATTTTTTTATTAAAGGAAAAAGGGGTATGGGTAAAACTTCATTAGCAGATTATTTCAAATATATAGGGGAAATTAATTGTAAAATGTTAGCTATTCATGTCTTAAATGATGGAATTCATGATGTGGATTCAATGGTTCAGCAAATTGTTGAAAGATTGTTGAATGAAATTAAAAGAGAAACATGGGCAGATAATATCATGAATACTTTTAAGAAACATATAAAAAGTATTGAGTTTTTCAGTGGAAAAATAGAGTTCCGTCCAGATAAGGAAACAATCAATTTCTTAAAGGATAACTTCCCATTTTTTATAGAGGAAATTATCAATAAAATAAAAGGGAATAAAAATGGATTATTCATAATTATAGATGATATTAATGGATTATCTCGCACTTCTGATTTTTCTAACTGGTATAAAAGTTTTGCAGACACAATTTCTACAGGAACTCGTGATTTACCTTTAATAATGGTACTTACAACGTATCCTGAAAATGCAGGAAAATTTTATGCTCAAAACCCATCATTCAATAGACTTTTTAAACATATTGATATTAAAGGATTGAAGGATTCTGAGATTGAAGACTTTTTTACTAAAATATTTAAACAAGTTGGAGTAACCATTGAAAAAAAAGCAATGGAATACATGGTTAGATTCACATCAGGATTACCTAATATGATGCAGGAAATAGGTGATGGTATTTTTTGGTTTAATACAGATAATAAAATAGATGAAAAAGATGCTTTAAAAGGCATTATTAGAGCAGGTCATGAAATTGGTTTGAAATATCTACAACCTGCTTTAGATAATTCTATTCGTAGTGAAAGCTATTTAAGTATATTTAGAACATTAGGGAATGATTTCAATAAACATGACCTTGGTGAAGAGTATACCTTTAGGAAAAAAGACATAGTTGATAAGTTAGATTCAAGAGAAAGTAAAGCTTTTTCAGATTTTTTAAAAAGAGCAAGAGAACTAAAAATTATTGAATATGCTGAAGGATACAAACAAGGAGTTTATACATTTACTAACAATTTATATCCTATCTATTTTTTAATTCAATATTTAGAATACGAGAATAAACTTTAAATTAATGGGTGTGTCAAAAATCCCATGGGAATTTGAATTTTTCTATGGATTTCCCAAAATTTCTATCTTTAAAGATTTAAATTCATTATATAGCAAAAATTAGTTTTTATAAGTATTTTTATAATCTCTTATAAGAGTATGTCAAAAATCTTCTTATAATTGCAAGTATAAATTTTAATATCCATCATGTCGGATAAAATTAGGAGGTTTCCCTACTAACCTCTCCTAAGAACGGCTCGTGTCACTTTCATGACAAGCCGCTCAAGCATATCTTTATCTATTAATGTGAAAATCTTCGTTTTCACACTTTTAGCATGTTATATCCGCTTTTGTAACTTATTTACATACTTTTCAATCTTAATCCGATGGATATCAGACCAAATAGTAGTGTATGGGGTTGAGGACTTCAAAATATTTGAAGTATTCATCTTCTGA
>JAITOM010000119.1 GCA_031289975.1 Methanobrevibacter sp.
TAATTATTTTAATAAATTGATATTTTAATTATTTTAATAAATTGATATTTTAATTATTTTAATAAATTGATATTTTAATTATTTTAATAAATTGATATTTTAATTATTTTAATAAATTAATTCATTAATATACATGAAATGAATTGTTAAATTAGTAGATTAATATAGTAAATTATAAAATGAATAATAGGGGAGTTATATGCCTTTTA
This sequence comes from Methanobrevibacter sp., assembly GCA_031289975.1. Lineage (GTDB taxonomy): Archaea > Methanobacteriota > Methanobacteria > Methanobacteriales > Methanobacteriaceae > Methanovirga. The sequence continues at coordinate 210 of JAITOM010000119.1, forward strand.
AATTGTTTGATGTAAATAAAGAAATACCTGAAAGAGAAAAACATGTTTATGTAAAACATTGTGAGGATACTGAAGATTCAATAGACTGTAATACAAGTACAGTACCAGGTTGTATGGGTGCGAGAGGTTGTGTTTATGCAGGATCTAAAGGAGTTATAACTGGAGCAATTAAAGATGTAGTTCATGTTGTACACTCTCCTGTTGGTTGTACAACCTATGGTGGAGGTGCAAAAAGATATCCAAGTCAACCTAAATTACCTAATGGTGAGGTTTTTCCAGTTGATAATTTTAACTTGAAATATGTTTGTGGAACAGACCTTAAAGAGTCTGATGTGGTATTTGGTGGAGTTAAAAAATTAAAACAATCTGTAATTGAAGCTGTAAAGGAATTTCCATTCGCAACAGCTATTTATTGTCATGCAACATGTACAACTGGACTTATTGGAGATGATATGGATGCTGTATGTAAAGAACTTACACAGGAGTTAGGAAAAGATGTTATTGCATTTAACACTCCTGGATTTGCAGGTCCATCACAATCAAAAGGACATCACATAACAAACGATACAATTTTTAGTAGAATGGTTGGATCAAAAGAACCACCAAAAACTACGGAGTATGATATTTGTTTAATTGGAGAGTACAATATTGATGGTGATTTATGGGTTATTGAAAAATATCTAAATGAAATGGGTATCAATATTTTAAGTAGATTCTCTGGTGATTCATCTCATGAAGAAATATGTTATATGCACAGATCTAAATTAAACCTTGTTAGATGCCAAAGATCTGCTACATACATTGCAGATTTAATAGAAGAGAAATATGGTATCCCTTATGTGAATGTAGATTTCTTTTCAACAGAATACTGTAGTGATAATCTTCGTATGTTAGGTAGACATTTTGGCTTAGAAGAAGAAGCTGAAAAGGTTATTGCAAAATATCATGGAGAAGTTAAAGATGAATTAAAATACTATAAAGAAAAATTAACTGATAAAAAAATTTATATATTCTCTGGCGGACCAAAGAGTTGGCATTTATCCATACCACTTGAAAAAGAATTAGGCATGAATGTTACAGCTGTAGCTTCAGAATTTGAACACGAAGATGGTTATGAAAAAATGAAAGCAAGAGTTAAAGATGGAACCGCAATTTTAGATGATCCTAACTCTTTAGAACTTGAAGAATTGATAGCCACAAATAAACCAGACATTATATTGGCGGGTATAAAAGAAAAATATTTAGCTTATAAATATGGAGTTCCATCAATCATGATACATTCCTATGAAAATGGACCATACATTGGTTTTGAAGGATTTTTAAACCTTGCAAAAGATTTGTATGCAAATATATATAATCCAGTTTGGAAATTAGTTGAATTTGAAGAAAATTTAGAAGAAGCTCAAGATGAGGTATTAACTACTTCAGAAGAAGAAACTACTATGGAGGCAGGTAAATGAGCAATCAGAAATATAACTCTATAGAGAGCAGTATAAATATGGGATTAATTATAATTATTTGGAAGTGAATTTATGAGTGGAGTAAATGTCTTAAATAGAGAAAGAAATTTAATTGTAAATCCTCTTAAAACATGCCAACCACTTGGTGCAATGTATGCAACAATTGGTGTTCGTCGTGGAATACCATTAGTCCATGGTTCACAAGGATGTTCAAGCTTTGTAAGATATCACTTAGCTCGACATTTTAGAGAACCTGTTGAAATAGCTGTTTCTTCTCTTCATGAAGCTGCAGCAGTATTTGGAGGCAGAAAAAATATAAACTCCAGTATAAAAAATATCGCAATAAGATACCGTCCAGATCTTATTGGAGCAATAACAACATGTTCCAGTGAGATTATTGGTGATGATGTTTTTGGTTTTGTAGATACTACAAATAAAGAACTTAAACAAATGAGTGAAGAAAATGAAGAATATAAAGGACTCGAAGATATAAAAGTTATACCTATTCCAACACCAAGTTTTGTGGGAACTCATTACTCTGGTTATGGTGTAGCTATTAATTCAATGATACAAACTGTTACTCAAGCAAATGAGGATGATAATTCTAAAGTTAATATAATTCCTGGTCTTTTAAATCCTGGGGATGTTAAAGAATTAAAACATATAATGGATACATTATCCATAAGTTATACCATGTTGACTGATGTATCTGAAGCTTTTGATGCACCTATTAGACCATCTAAACAAGAAAGACCATTTTTTCCTAAAGGAGGAGTTACGATTGATGAGATTACAAATGCATCAGCTTCAAGAGGCACTATAAGTATTTGTAAATATGCTAAATTAGGTGCTGAAACTCTTGAGAAATCTCATGATGTTCCAGCTATAACCGATGATCTTCCACCCATTGGTATAAAAGGAACGGATCAATTTTTAAGAAATCTTCAAACATTAACAGATTGTGAAATTCCTGAAGCTATTCTTGATGAGAGAGGTTTGCTTATTGATTTGATGGCAGATGTTTCAGCAAGATATTTATTTGGTAGAAAAGTTGCTATTTTCGGAGATCCTACCCAGGTAACAGGTCTTGCAAGATTTGTTAGTGAATTAGGTATGGAATCTGTAATGGTTTGTACTGGTGCTGATGAGAAATCATTCCCAACTGATATGGAAATAGTTGCTAAAGAAGCAAATAGTAATATAGATGTTTTAATGGAACAGGATTTAAGATCAGTTGAAAATTATGTTAAAGAAAACGAAATTGATGTTTTAATGGGAAACTCTGATGGAAGATTTATAAACTATGAAACTAAGATTCCATTAATAAGATTTGGATATCCAGTTTATGATAGAGTAGGATATCATTCTCAACCAATTGTAGGATATCGTGGTGCTAAACGTGTTGCTGAAATGATAACCAATGAAGTCTTAGAAAGATATTATGATGAGAAACACTGGAAACTTCAACAATAAATATTAATTAGTCACAATTCTCGTATATAGAAAATTCTGTTATTGGAGGTTATTTTGATGATGAATTTAAAAAACCAACTAAAAAACTTTTCGATGAATTCAAAAAAGGAAATTAAAAAGCAGTGATTTCATCTCATGTGATAGCTGAATTAGAAAAAGGCGCACCAGAACATGTAGTAATGAATTTAGATTCAATTGACTATAAAAAATATTCAGTGAATGATGAAATGTTAGATTTAGCTGAAAGATATTTGGATGAGGAAATTGTCAGTGAAAAATATCGTGGAGATGCTTTAAATATAACAATTGCTACTATAATTGATGTTAATGTTTTAGTAAGTTGGAATTTTAAGCATATAGTTAATTTAAATAAAATTAAACTATTTAATTCTGTTAATTTTAAAGAAGGATATAATTTATTAGAAATAAGGACTCCACAAGAGGTTTTAAAAGATGGATAAAGAAAAAAAATTTGATTGTGTTAAATTTAAAAATGATTTACAATCAAAATTACTAAAAGACAGTAAAGCAAAAATTGAGAGAATATGTTGATTATGTTAAAATAGCTTTAAAATCCTCACTAAATAGAACTAAATAAATATGAAGATATTATTTTATCTGATCCATATATTTATTTGTTATCTGGCGGTGTAAAAAGAGCATATTTTTAACAAATCTAAAATTTGTTTTTCAGTTAGAAAAAATTAAATTTTTTATTTCAATTAGGAAATTTGAAAGTTTTTCTTTATAGTCATTTTGAAAAAGTTCTTAAATTTTGAATGATAATTTTTTTATTAAATTATTTAATTTTAAATATTAATTTATAAAAATCTATAATTTTAAATTTTAAATAATATAAATTTATTTTAATTGATATAATTAATTTTAAATAAATATCTTTTAATAATATTTATTTTTAAAAAAATTGTTTATTAAGAACTTTATCAAAACTACTATAGTAAAATTTTTTATTTTACTTAGAAAAGCGAAATTTTTCTTTACTTAAAACTTGTTTTAAGTTAGAAAAAATTTTTTATTTTTTTTTTTTTTATTTATACTGGGGAGGGGAACAATTCTATTAAAGATTTTTTTAGAATATAACCCTTAATTTTTCATTTATTTTAGCTATAACTTAATTTTTACTCTTAATAGTTTGCATATTCATTTTTAACAAATAATAGATTTTAGTTAAAAGTGCGAATTATGATTATAATTCTTGTTTTATAAAATAATTATGCAAGTTTTTTCTTTAAAAATAATAATTTATATAAACTAATATTTTTAAAACTAAAAATGATAAAATAATTATTTTAAAGAGAATGTAATATATATTAAAATATTATGGGTATTTAAAGAAAAATAAAGGGCAATGACAATTGTTCCCGCTCCCTTGTAAGTAAAGAAAAACTTCGTTTTTCTAATTGAACACAATTGATGAAGATATAATATTCTATTTAATATCTACAATACTCATTTTTAAAGTAATATAAGAATTTTATAAGATTGATACAGTACTGAAAAAAGACTTTTACTTACATTATACATTTGATTAGAAATTCAGAAATAAATTCATCAGTTGGATTTTTCACATCTCCATTTTTCACTGTTTGAAAATCATATTTTCAGATCTTTGAAACCCATAATCTTTTTACACAGACATAAATTCAAAAATTATTTATATAGATTGTGCAAGAATATATTATATATGTCATGTTTTCGAGGTTTGCACAAAACTTCAAAAAAATAAGAATTTTCAATGTTCTGTGTCATGATCTAAGAGAAAACCTAAGCTATTCCACTAAAACAAGGATTAAAACTTTTATTGTTACTTATTAAACATATAAGAATCATTAAACGCAAAATTTATTCCACTAAAACAAGGATTAAAACTTTTATTGTTACTTAATCCAAAAAAGGTGATGTTGTTTTTTTTAGTGAATTCCACTAAAACAAGGATTAAAACTTTTATTGTTACATAGCATTATTCTCAGTTATTTCTTGAATCAATTTGATTCCACTAAAACAAGGATTAAAACTTTTATTGTTACGGTGTTCTACCACAACAAATTATTGAAAAATTTTATATTCCACTAAAACAAGGATTAAAACTTTTATTGTTACTTATAATTTCCATACCCATTGTAAGTTCCATTCTCTATTCCACTAAAACAAGGATTAAAACTTTTATTGTTACTTTATAGGTAAATTACTTATTAAATGTTCTTCTTCATTCCACTAAAACAAGGATTAAAACTTTTATTTCACTATTTTTATCAAATTTTTCATTTTAATACTATGGTAGTTTTGATAAAGTTCTTAACAAATAACTTTTTAAAATAGATATTATGGCACTGTCAAAAGAGGATGGAAATCCACAATCTGGAATTTGGGGTTTTAGCAGAAAAAATTTAGTACATATACATGTAATTAAACTTTTAGCACATGTTTTTAATTTTTCAATTGTAAAAATCCATGCTAATTTTACAGTGCCGATATTATTTATTTAAAATTAATTATATTAATTAAAATGAATTTATATTATTTAAAATTTAATTTATGGCTTTTTATATATTAGTATTTAAAATTAAATAATTTAATAAAAAAATTATCATCTAAAATTTAAGAACATTTATAAAATAACCATATATAAATTTCAAAGGTTATTAATAAAATAATAAATTGATTATAATGGTAATATAATTAACTAAAGGAAGTTAAATAATGACCAATAAAGATTTAGATATAATAAATATTACTCCAGATATGAGCATACAAGAGGCAGTAAATAGTGCGAGAGTTGGTAGTACAATAATACTATCTGCTGGAGAATATATGGGTAAAGGAAATAGCAACATACGAATTAATAAAGAAAATTTAACTATCAAAGGAGTTGAAGAAGGAAATGTTGTTATAAATGCAAAAAGTAGAAGAAGTAATATTTTCAGTATTAATGGTGAAAATACAACTTTAGAAAACTTAATCATAACAGGGAGTAATGGTGTCAATAGTGCAGTCATGATAAAAAGTAAGAATAATACCATCAAAAAATGTATATTCAAGAATAACACAATTGAAGGAACAGATGGATTTGGTGGAGCAATATATAACAGAGAAAGTGATTTATTTGTTAAGCAATCCACATTCGAAAATAATAAAGCAGAAATTAGTGGTGGAGCAATAGCTAATGGTAATGGTAATTTAACTCTTATAAAATCTATATTCACAAATAACACAGCACAAATTAGTGGTGGAGGAATATCTAATGGTAAAGGTGATTTGACTATTAAAGAATCAATATTCACAGATAACACAGCAGATATTGGTGGAGCAGTAGCTAACAGTATTGCTAATTTAATTGTTATGGATTCAAAATTTGTATCTAACACAGTAACAAAAGTTGGTGGAGCAATATTCAATGATGATGGTGTTTCAAATGTTTCAGAATCCACATTTAAAGATAACAAATCAAAAATTGGTGCTGGAGCAATATTTAATAATGATGGTGATTTCACTGTTAAGAAATCCATATTCATATCTAACACAACACAAGAACATGGTGGAGCAATAGCTAATGGTAGTGATGCTTATTTAACTGTTTTAAATTCAACATTCAATAATAACATAGCAATACAAGTTGGTGGAGCAATATTAAACAGTGATGATGGTGAATTATCTGTTTTAGATTCCACATTCACAGATAACACAGCAAAAAGACATGGAGGTGCAATAATGAATAGTGGTGATGCTGTTTTAGCTATTAAGGGATCAACATTCACAGGTAATAGATCAGAAGAAGATGGTGGAGCAATAGATAATGGTGGTGATTTAAATGTTAGTAAATCTGTATTCACAAATAACACAGCATCACAATTTGATGAAGCAATAAATAATGAAGGTATTTCGACTGTTAAAAAATCTACATTTACAAATAACAGTATACTTAATGATGGCGAGGTAATAACAGAAAATTGTAATTCTAATGGAATTGTTGTAAAAGATTCTATTTTTAGTTAAATCTAAATGAGTACAATCCATTTCATAGTAACTATCAAAAATCATTGGGAGCTAATGAAAATGTTTTTATCTGAATTAATAGGCATTGAAGATGTATTTAAAATAATCAGAAAGTAAAAAGAATGTGAAACCATTTCTCTTGAAGATGCTTGTTTACGAGTTCTTGGAGATGATATATATTCTTATCATGATTCTCCACCATTTGATAAGTCTGCTATGGATGGTTATGCTTTAATAGCTAAAGAATCACTGCTGTTAAAATAAGAAAATTCATCTTAACATATAAAAATTCATGCTTATGTATATATAGTGTTTTGTATAATTAATTTTTTATATTAATTCAAAAAATTTTTTACAAATTAATTTTTTTAAATATTAATATTTACTCTTTTAAATTTAATTTAAATAATTTAAAGAAATAAAAATAATTTCTGATTGCAAATATTTAATTGAATTTTAAATAAATTAATATATAAATAAAGAAAAACTTCGTTTTTCTAAGTGAAATAAAAAATTTCACTAAAGAAAATCAA
>JAITOM010000172.1 GCA_031289975.1 Methanobrevibacter sp.
AAATTAATTTATTATTTATATTTAAATTAATTTATTATTTATATTTAAATTAATTTATTATTTATATTTAAATTAATTTATTATTTATATTTAAATTAATTTATTATTTATATTTAAAGGCTATATTTAAATGCAATGTAAAAAGAGCATGGTTTTCGAAGATCTGAACTTTGGTTTTTAGATAGAAAAAATTTAGATCATGTGCATATCATCGAACTTAGCCTATTTTCTTAATTTTTCAATTGTAAAAAACCACACTAAATTTACAGTGCCTATTTATAGTTTTATGTCTTATTTTCTTTCTTATTCTCTTAAATAGAATATTTTATAAAAAGTATGCTATATTAAACATACCATCGAATATAATTTATTAAAATTTAAAAAGAATATTTTCCATAATATAATCAAAGATAAACGATTAAATCAAATTTTTGATATGTCTTATAAATTTTATTCTGTAAATTTTAACAGTGCAATATTCTTAAATTTAATATTTTAACTTTATTACATATAAACTTATCCATTTAAATTGGGTGTCAAAAAGTGTGGAAGTTTTGAAAATTTTGGATTGTTATATATTGAGAAAACCTAAATAATGATAAACCTCCATAAAAGTTAATATAAAAAAGAATAAATAGTATAAAAAGAAAAAAAAATAAAAGTTTTAAAATCTAAAAATTAATTTTGTGAAGTAAATAATTAAAAACTAAATAAATAAGTTAAATATATGGTTTAAATAATGTTTAATATTCTTTTTAAAGGAAATTAAGTAATATTACAGAGTTTTAATATATTTCAAGGAGATGGGAACATTAGCAAAAGGAGAAATATAAAACAGGATAAAGCAAAGCTTCTAAGGATTATGGGGGAATTAAAAAAAGATTTTAATGATGGTAAAATTTCACAAGAAAAATATTATAGTTTATTAAACTCTTATGAGGACAAATTAAAAACTATTGATGCCACTTTAAGAGTAAGAAAGATGAAAAGATTAACTGAAGACGATGATTTTAACCACAAAGCTGATAAAAAAGGCTCTAAAAAAGGAAATATTGTGGATAATTATATTGTTAAAGGGGGCAAGAATGGAAAACATCTGAATGAACCTAAAAGTAGTAGAAAATATATTATAATAGTTATATTATTTATTATAATTGCATTTATTGCAGGTGCAACATCAGGATTTTTTAATTATTCTCAACAAAATAATACTCAATTTGTTAATAGTTTGCAAATTGATGAGAATGCTTTTCCTCCAAGTATAGAAAATAAAAGTTATACTCCTGCTATAAAAACTTCTGATTATTCATCTACTACTTATACTACTGAAAGTTATGGAGATTCTGATTATAACGATGATCAAAATGAATTTCAATGTGATAATTACACATAAATTTATAGATTTATTGAAATATATAGTCATTATTGAAAAGTTCTTAAATTTTGAATGATGATTTTTTTAGTATGTTATTTAATTTTAAAATGTTATTTAATTTTAAATATTACTTTTTGAAATTCATAATTTTAAATTTTAAATAATATAAATATATTTTGATTAATATAAATAATTTTAAATTAATATATTTTAATAATAGTTATTTTTAAAAAAGTTATTTATTAAAAACTTTATCAAAACTACTATAAACTTAAAACATTTAAAAAAAAAAAAATGAAAAATTAAAAAATTATTGAAAAACTTAAAACTAAAAACTATATTCTAACTTAATTAATTTTATACTATTTATTATAGTTTTATAATTATATGGAGGGTATTTCATGATAATTCTTTGTGTAACTGGAAGTATTGCTGCTGTTGAAACAATAAAATTAGCAAGAGAGCTTAGACGCCAAGGTTTTGAAATTCAACCATTTTTAAGTGAAAATGGAAAAAAAATTATACATCCTACTGCTTTAGAATTTGCTTGTGGAAAAAGTGTTATTACAGATATCAGTGGAATGATTGAGCATATAAAGTATGCTGATTCAGACTTGATTTTAATTGCACCTGCTACAGCCAATATTATAAGTAAATTCACATACAAAATAGCTGATGACCATATATCTTCTCTTTTAATAGCTGCTCAAGGATACAACACTCCAATTCTTTTTGTTCCTTCGATGCATGAGACAATGTATAAAACCATTTCAAAGAATATAAAAAAGCTTAAATCAGAAGGTATTCATTTTTTTGAACCTAAAATGGAAGAAGTTCATGCTAAATTTCCAGATAAAAATGATATTGTTTTAGAATCTTTTAAACTCACTTCAAATAGAGATTTAGATAATAAGAATATTCTTATATCTATTGGAAGAACCAAGGAGCATGTTGATCCTATTAGAGTAATATCTAATAAATCTACAGGAAAATTAGGCTTAGAATTAATTAAAGAAGGATATAAACGAGGAGCGAATTTAACTGTTATATCTGGAGAAGTTGATGTTGAATTTCCTAAGACGATTAATATCATCAATGTAAGTAACAGTAGACAAATGAGTGATGAAATTAAAAAACATTTAAAAAATAATAATGTTTTTATTTCAGCTGCTGCAGTTTCTGATTTTATACCTACACCAAGTGATAAAAAGATTTCTTCACTAAATGATATATGGGTTGAGTTTACATCTGCAGAGAAAATCATTGAAAAAGTTAAAAACATATCCCCAAATATTTACCTAATTGGTTTTAAAGCAGAACATGATCTCTTAGATGAAGAATTAATCAATAAAGGAAAAAAACAAATTACTTATTCGAAATCAGATTTAGTTGTTGTTAATGATCTTGGAAAAATTTCTGAATTTGATTTGGATAAAAGTTATGTTATTTTAGTTAATGAAAAAAGTCATGAGAATATAGGTTTTATATCAAAAAAAGAGTTATCTCATAGAATTTTCAATAGAATTGTAGAACATTTTAATGATATTTTAACTTAATGATTTAACATTTGCTCATAACTTAGTTAATTTAAATATAAAGTAATTAATTAAGGTTTCTATAGCCTTATTAAATAAATTTCTATCTTCATCAATCACTAAAATTAGAAACAAAAGATTTGAAAATTCTAATAAAAATAAGTATTAGATAACCTCAATTTTATTAAAAATTTATAAAATATTAAAATTTGAATTTTATCTATATTGGATTAAATGATTAAATTTTATTAAAAATAAGTAATACTTTTTTCTTAATTTTACATTTGAACTTATACTTAATCACTGTAAATAAATTGTATAAATTTAAACTAAAAATCAGGAAAAAATTTAAAAAAAAAGAAATAATGCTAAGCTATTTCAAAGAATAAGATCAATCTTCCGAGAATTACCAATGTGGAGTTGTAGTGAGTGTGAAAATAATGCAGAAGATTGAATACAAATTTTTTTAAATATCGCATTAGCAATTATTCATATATTTTTTATAGTATATAAAGGTTTCATAAGTAATACTTTTTTGGGTATTTTATGATATTTTTTAAAATAGACATATTAACTTTAATTACAAAATAACATTATAAATTATATCATTTTTATAATGAAAAAATTATTATATAAATCAATTTTAAGAAAGTTATATTTAATTCAATTTCCAAACTTTTGAAAATAATTTACAAATTAAAAATAATAATAACATCTATTAAGAAACAAAACTATTAAATCAAATTTAATAATAACTACAATTTTTTATCTAAAAGCTTTTCAATGAAATTTTCTAAATATTTAATTTAAAATCTTTTTAATTTAAATTATAATAACAATTTGACTTTAAAATTAAAATATTTTAAAATTAAAAATATGATACATTTTGTAGTGGAAAACTTTTGCATTATACTAAACTTTCCATGGTTTTATTGGTTTAAATCCTTGCTTAGCTATTTTTTCTTGACCAGAATCCAAAATATAATTTATAAACTCATTAACTCCAGTTTTCTCATTGTTTAATGGTACTAAACTAATAACATGCTCTGTTTCTCTTTTTAATATATTGTTTCCCTTAAAAAAACTACCATTTAAAAAAGTATACATGGATTGGGAATTTTTAACCAATTTAAAAGCATCATATTGAGAATTAAGATTTTTTACAATATTAAAATTTATATTATTATCATTTAAAGTTTGCCAAGCTAATCTTTGAGCAGTACCATACACAGATACAAAATTAAGACCATCTAAATCATCAAGATATTTTATACTCATTTTTTCCTCATTTGATACTAAAACAAGATAATCATGAGCTATTGGAATAAATTCTAAATCTTTTTTAAATCCTAACAATGGATCATCTAAAGCTAAAATATCAACTAAATTCCTTTTTCCTAAACTATAAGAATCTTTATCACTACAACTATAAAGTCCAATATCCATTGGAAAACCAGCACTTAAATATTCTAAAATCCCTACTGTAATTGGACCCCCATAGATCATTATTTTCTTTACTTCACTAATCCTATTTTGATAATTGAAATATTTTTTAAGTAATTCATGACCTTTAATTGTTAACTTCGTTCCAGATCTATTAGTTTGAACTAATTGAAAACCTAACTTATCTTCAGCATTTTTAATTCTGCGATTTAGAACACTATGAGCTATGTTTAAATCATTTGCTGCTTTTCTTTGGGAGAAAGTTTTAGATATTATTTCTAAGGTTTTAAAAAGCCTATGATCATAATTTTTTCCATCAATTTCCATTCCAATTTTAGCTTTAAACTTCATATTTTAAAAATTTAGTAATAATCGCTATAAAGAATTGCCCAACAAATCCAAAATTGATGAAAAAGCCATAATTTCTTCTATGTTTATTTATTGCTACATACTACATAGATAGCAAGTTTTATATCAATTTATAAGATGAAAAAATAATTGTTGCCCAGTTTAAATAGGATTTTTCAATGATTTTAATATTTTAATTTCATTTTTATAGTTATGTTCTAATATTTTAATTTCATTTTTATAGTTATGTTCTTTTTTGGTTTATAACATTTGTGATTTTATATTTAATCTTCCCAATTATAGTCATTTTAGAAAAGTTCTTAAATTTTGGATGAAAAATTTTTTTATTAAATTATTTAATTTCAAATATTACTTTATAAAAATCTATAATTTTAAATTTTAAATAATTTAAACATATTTAAATTAATATAAATGATTTTAAATTAATATAAATGATTTTAAATTAATATAAATGATTTTAAATTAATATAAATGATTTTAAATTAATATAAATGATTTTAAATTAATATAAATG
>JAITOM010000203.1 GCA_031289975.1 Methanobrevibacter sp.
AAAAAATAAATCATGAAATGTTAAATTCTGTTTTAAAGAATTAAAATTAACTAATTAAATTTTAATTTATTCTATATTTAAAATTTTATTTACACCTGTTGTTTCGAAAACATTCATGACAAAAGGAGTTGCATTTGTAATAATCATTTTCCCCTTGTTTTCCATTGATTGTTTTATTGTTACTATTGTTCGAATTCCTGCACTGGAAATATAATCTAAGTCTTTAAAATCAAGATTTAGTTCCTCTATTCCAGATATATTTTTATTAATTTCATTTTCTAATTCAAATGCTGATGTAATATCTAAATTTCCTGAAACTTTAACAGTTAGTTTATTATTTTCAGTCTCTATGTTCATAAAATACCTCATATCTCACTAAGTAATAAATTATTATATGGAATTTAATAATGAAATAGTACTATGCATTAAATACATTATTATATCCAATTAATAATAAAAGTCTAAAAATATAAAAATCATTTTTAATAAATAAGCATATACTTTTTCACTTAGTAAATATTTTCACTTATAACATTTAAATATTTTCACTTAGCATATATAAATGTTTCTATTAATAAAGATTGTCAATTGTTGTGGAGCTTTATTTTATACAATATTATAGTCAAGAACCAAATTTTTGGCATTTTCAAAATTTTTAATTTTACTAAAATATTTTAATTTTTAAAATTATTCTTTATATTTTTATTAATTTAAAATCTAAATATTTTATTCTAATTATTTCTTAAAAACGGAGAATAAATTCTCCTAAGTTGAAAATAAATTTTCAACAATAAGAAATTTAATTAAAAAAATTAAATTTAAAAGAAAATTAAAAACAATTATTTTGCAAAAATTTAAGCTTCCTACTATATTATTAAATTAATTTAATATGATGATATATTATCAAAAAACAATGATTTTTTGATGAAAATAGAACCATGATAGGTTCCATATCCCCAATTTTCATAAATCATACCACCATCATATTAATCCGATAAGTTTTAAAGAGAAAAAAACTAAAAGCAATGCTAACATCCTTTTTAATAGTTTTTCATTGATTTTATAAGCTAATTTAGCTCCAAAATATGTTATTGGTATTGAAAAAGAGATTATTATTAATAAATAAAATATATTAACATAACCTATTAAAAAAATATTATTATTATTATCTATATTAGCTAAGAAATAGGGTATACTTCCCCCAATAGCTGTTATTGAAATAAAAATTGTGGATGTTCTTATTGCTTCAATCATACTAAATCCTAAAACTATTGTCAATATCGGAATAATAAAAATCCCACCACCTAAACTAAATAATCCTGATAAAAATCCAATTCCTAATCCTAAAATGCCCCCATAAAATAATTTTCTTAAATCTAATTTTAAATCTTCATTAATTTTTTCATGACTCTGTTTCTCTACTTTAAAAAACATGTTTAAAGCTACTATAATAAATACTATTCCTAAGATAATCCTTAATATTTCAAAATCAGTGTTAATAGCTACTAAAGCTCCAAATATGCCTCCAATTAATCCAAAACATCCCAAAACTAATCCTAATCTTATATCAAATTTAGATGTCCTATAATGGTTATAGGAACTAAAAATAGCTGTTGGAACCATAATAGCTAAACTTGTTCCAAGGGATATTTTTAATGCAAGAGCAGAATCAATCCCATTTCCATTCATAATTAAAAATAGTGTTGGAACTAAGATAAAACCTCCTCCAACTCCAAGTAATCCTGAAGCAAACCCTACGAATATTCCAATAACAATTAAACAAATTATAAATTCAAAAAGTAAAATATTAACACCTTTCTAAGAGAAAAATCACGAAATTGTTAGTAATATATGTTTTTTATAATATATTATTTTATCTATAAGTAATATTTTTATATGATTAAATCATAATTTTTTTAATTGATAATTTTTAAAATTCAAAGAGAAATAGGATAATAGGTGATTTTTATGTTAAAATTTAATGATACATTCATGAAATTGAATAATAAAGGTTTAATGAAATTCAATTTTATTAAGGATAATAAAGGAAATATTTTCACAGGTCTATACTTAGTTATGATTATTTTTGTTATTTTAATAGCTATTTTAATTTTAAATCTATCCATAGCATACACTGAATTAAATAATAATCAGTTAAATTCAAAAACTTTTAACTATATTTTAAATGATTATCAAACAAATATCCCAATTTTATCATACAATGTTTTAGAAAATCTATCAAATAATATTGTAAAAAATAAAATACCTTTAATTAACAGTAAAGAATCTATAAAAGAAGAGCTTGAAAAATCTTTATTGAGAAAAAATAATCAATATTATAAGAATTCAGGAATTCAAATTGAAAGTCATGTAATCTATATAGGGGATGGAGAAGATCCCTTCCATATAAATATTAAAACAATAATTAGTGCTTATAAGGACAACATGAGTTATAATAATCAAATAACAAGTGAAATATCCATTGAAAACCTTAAAGATCCTCTTCCAGCTATTAAATGTGGTAAATATCCAAATTTTTCCTATAATGATACTAACTATAACTATGGGGATTCATTAAGTAAATATTTAGAAAGTAAAAATCAAAGTGGTGCACAATACTATACAAATGGAAGTTCACCATTAATAATAAAAAAATGTATTTATGAACCATACACTCAACATGGAGATGGAATTTCAATGGAAAATTGCTTAGAAAATGGATACTATCATGAAAGTAGAGATGGAAGCTGTTATTTTCATAGATTAGAAGGTGTTGGGCAATGCTTGGATTATGGGATGGAAACCTTTGTTATACCTAATCCAAAATTAAATCAAAGTGGTTTAATAGCTACATCTTCACCAGATCATGTAATATTTGGATATAGCTATCCTGGAGAAAGTCTTCTATTAAATAGCTATTCTAAATCTAAATCCCTAATTTTCCTTGATGATTCACATAGAAAAAAGTATGGTCTTTTCTAATGTTATGAATAATGAAATAAATGGGAGATTAATCATGGATAATAAAGGAGTACTATTCCTATCAGATATTTTCATTTTATTAATTGTATCAATTCTTGTAATAGCCACAATAACAACTGTAATGGATTTATCACACGAAAAAATATTAGATTCCGTTGAATCAAATCTTGAGAGAAGAACAATTGGAGTTATAGATAATTTAATTAAAAATCATGGTTTCCCTGATAATTGGGATTATCAAAATGACATTAACACAATACCTGGTTTAGGAGGAGAAAATAACACGATTTCATTTAATAAATTAATGAGTTTAAAAAAATCTTACAATAGATTAATTGATGAAAAGATTTTTCAAAATGAAATAAAAAGTTCAATAGCTATTTATCCAATAAATTCTAAAATATCACCCATAGAATTTGGTGATAATGAAAATCTTAATCTTATATCTAATGTAGTTAGTGTAAAAAGACTTGTTAAATGTGATTTCTTAACAAGATTTAAAATTTTGGATTTTAAAGATGATAAAAAAGATTTATGTATAAATCCAACTCATCATAAAGAAGGATGGATTTGCAAGCCTTTTTCAGTGCATAAAAAAGATTTGGAGTTTAATGACTATTATCTACTTTTTAATGATAAAATAGTTAATAGCTATTGGACTATAAACAATCCAAGCAATATGGGTGAAGATGAACATTCAATCAACACAAATTCATATAGAATTAATTCCATTTTAGAAAAGCAAATTGATAATTCTATTCAAATGATTTTCTGGATACATATAAAATTAGATGCAAATGAAATAAATAATTTTAATGGATGTTTAATAGCTATTCCAAAAGATTTTAATATAGATGAAGTTTTAATAGATGGTTTAAAGTTTGAATATTTTCAATACAATGATTGTTATTTAATTTTAAAAACATGGCATTAAGTTTAGATTAAATATTTGATTGAGTTCTTAAAAAAAATGATATTATTTATTTTTAAGTAATATTAAGATTAAATTATAGTATAAACCTTAAATAATAATATAAAAATTTATTTAATAATAACTATCTTATTTTATAATTTAATAGCTGTTAAAAAAATATTAAATGAAGTTTCATTTCCAATACAATTAGGAGGGAATAAAAACTCTTAAATATGCAAAAAACTACTTAATTTAGAAAATTTAATTTAACAATAAAATAACTATTTGAATTCTCGATAAAAATCATTCAATGATTTTTTAGTATTTTCATCTAATTGATTCTTTTTTACTCCTTGAATTGCTCCTTCAAAAGCCCGAAGCTTATTAATACAAGCAGAAGGATCTTTTTCTTTTATCATTAACCAAGCTTCTCTTGATCCGATTTCTTTTAATTCTTTTAAAGAATGAATCCCAATATCCTTTAATTGTTTTTCTGAAACCTTTCCAATATTAATTAAATCTGATAATTTTTCCATAAAATCAAAACCATCATTTAATATTTAATAATATT
The DNA here is from genome assembly GCA_031289975.1 of Methanobrevibacter sp. Classification (GTDB taxonomy): domain Archaea; phylum Methanobacteriota; class Methanobacteria; order Methanobacteriales; family Methanobacteriaceae; genus Methanovirga. The sequence goes on from JAITOM010000203.1 coordinate 4,467, forward strand.
TAATAATATTTAATATAGTGTATGAAATAATGTTTGTAAGTAATGAAATTTTTTAAATTACATCATAAATGTCAAATTTTTAATTAAAAAAATTATAATTATTATTTTTAAAAATAAATAAATAAAAATT
>JAITOM010000219.1 GCA_031289975.1 Methanobrevibacter sp.
TTTGGTTTCTATTTCCAAACCATCCAAATGTTTATATAATTTATTAGGTAAAATATTAGTTAATGGAATTTTGTTTTTATTTTTCATGAATAACATATATTCCATTTTGAAGTCCTCAACCCCATACACTACTATTTGGTCTGATATCCATTGGATTAAGATTGAAAAGTATGTAAATAAGTTACAAAAGCGGATATATCATGCTAAAAGTGTGAATGAATCTCCGTTAAAAAACGAAGATTCTCACATTAAAAGATAAAGATATGCTTGAGCGGCTTGTCATGAAAGTGACACAAGCCGTTCTTAGGAGAGGTTAGGAGGGAAACCTCCTAATTTTATCCGACCTTTCATTTTCTAAAAACAAATGAAAAAAACAAAAAAGTATTAAAAATATTAAAATAAATATTATAAATAGATTGTTATTTATCAGTTCAATTTGGCAACTTTCAAACTTTCCTATTTTAACAGCAGTGCTTACTCATGGGTTTGTTGATAGGGTATTTATAATTGTCATGGAATTTTGACATCTTCAATTTTTACAATTTTCAGACAACATGTAAAGAATAAATAGTTTGGAACCAATAGGGAATGAGAAGAAATATGAAGTTTAAAGCGGATAATATTTTAGGATATGGATTATACATAATAAGCATATTTTTCTTTGGATTTCTCTTTTTTAATTTAACTAATCTAATGTGGGCAGATGAATCTTTTACATTATATAACATTGTCATGTTGCCACATGCTCAGATGATGAGTAATATATTTAACGATGTTCATCCATTTTTATACTACTTCATCTTACACTTTGTTTTACATTTATTAACAGCTTTAAAGGTTTCTTTTGATCCTATAATTCTTGGAAGAGTAGTATCATTGATTCCAATTGGTCTTTTATTGATTTTTAATATAATGATCCTTAGAAAAGAATTTAATCCTTTGTTTGCAGGGATTTTTTCTTTTTCTATAACTTCCTTACCTAACTTTATGTATTTAGGCACTACAATCAGAATGTATACTTGGGGTTTTTTCTTTCTTACCTTAGGTTTCTTTTATGCATATAAAATTATATCCAAACCAAAGAAAAGATACTACATTTTTTTAACACTTTTATCTATCATGAGTCTTTACACTCATTATTTCTCTTTGTATATAATCTTTTGTATTTATAGAGAGTGTAAACTTTTATGGAGGTTTATCAAAATTTGAGGTTTTCTTTATATATGAAAATCCAAAATTTACAAAACCTCCACACTTTTTGACACTCTCTATTTATATGGTGCTTTTTATTTCTTTACTTCTTAATAGAGAAGATATTAAAAAATTACTTTTATCTTTATCTGCCGTTTTATTAAGTTTTCTTCCTTGGGTGCCAGTTATTAGACATCAAATTAGTAATGGTTGGGCAAGTTGGATTCCATCACCTGATTTAGATGATTTGTTAAAAAGTCTTTACTATATTTTCTCACCAAACAATGAATTCTCTATAATAGGAATCATATTCATCATTTCTATTCTCTCTTTATTTTTATATCATCTAAAAGTGGAAATAATAAAAAAAAGTTTTAGGAATATATCAATCCAAAAAGAAGACTTTTTAATATTGGGAGTTTTAGTGTTTATGATGATATTAATTCTCTCTGTTATATCATCTAATCTTATGGTTTCAAGTTTTCTTCCCAGATACATGTTTTTAGCTTTAGGGATCCTCTACCTATCATTTACTTATCTTTTAACAAAAACATATTCTAAAAAAATAATTTTTGTTCCCATATTAATAGTATTAATCTTAAATTCTACTGCAAGCACTTCTATATTTTTAGAGGATAAAAAAGATGATATAATAGTTAATAACCAATACACATCTTTTATAGATGATATTAATCCTAATCAAACAATGATAATCACAACAAATAGTGGTAACTATTTTGCAATAAGCACTTCAAAACAATATGATAAAATAAAGAATATTGTGCATTATGTTGGTAATGATTATAATAAAAAAGAGTATGTTATTGATAGATTTAAAAGAACCGATCTAAAACCCTATGAAAGTTTTATTGACTTCATAAAAAGAATAGAAGATATTAAAATAATTTATATATATACTTGGAATGATGTTATTAATAATGAAGAATTTGTAGACTTACTTAATAAAAATGGTTATGATTTAGTAAAATTTAAAGAATTAAACAAAACAAATGATTATTATATGAAAGATGTTTATCCAGTATTCATATACCAAATTGTGGAAAAAAACATTTAACGATAGTTTAATATACACATATATAGATTCAAACATTTTTGTTGAGATTCTTCCATCTAATGGAAACAGAATATTTTAAAAATTTATTTTATCTATATGTTGGTATTAAGCCATTAATTTTTTATATAACCTTATTAAAACTTTTAATTTTTAATAATAATAATTTTTTCTTAATTTAAGATATAACTCTTTATAAAAATTTTCTAAAATTTTATTATTATATTGATGTAAAAATGTTTGTAATTAATCATTTATTTTTAAATATTTTATTTTTAAAAATTTCAATTAATATTAAACTAATTTTTTAAATAATAATTTTTATTTTTTTATTTTTAAAAATAATAAATATAATTTCTTTAATTAAAAATATAATATTTATAGTGTACCTTAAAAAAATCTCATTACTTACAAACATTATTTCATACAGTATACTTTATAAAAATCAATAATTGTAAATTTTAAATAATTTAAATATATTTTAAATAATATAAATGATTCTAAATTAATATAAATGATTCTAAATTAATGTTTTTTATTAATATTTATTTTTAAAAAAGTTTATTTATTAAGAACTTTATCAAAACCACTAAAATTAAAAAGATTATAATTATTATTTTTAAAAATAAAAAATAAAAATTATTATTTAAAATA
>JAITOM010000265.1 GCA_031289975.1 Methanobrevibacter sp.
ATATATTTTAAAAATATTTAATTTTAAAAAAATTATTTATTAAAAACTTTATCAAAACAACTATAATTACAAAAATTATTTTTTCCACTATAATTTCACAAAATTTACTAAGAATAAAAAAATATGTAAAAAAATGAAGAGGAGATTTAATGAAAATTGGCTTTTCATCTTTAGCTCTTTTTATGAAACCATTGAAAGAAATATTTAAAATAGCTAATGAAGATGAATTTGAAATTGTTGAATTGCTATGTGAAGGTCCATATTGGTCAAGATATTTACTTGAAAATCAAGAGGAGATAAATCTTGATGAAATTAGAGAAATGGCTATATCATATGACATTAAAATATTTTTGCATGCCCCTACAATAGATTTAAATCCAGCGAGTATGAATAGGGGAATAAGAGAAGAAACTCAAAAACAAACCATTGAAACACTTAAAGTAGCCGATATTCTAGGTGCAAAAGCTATTACAATACATCCTGGTATTGTTCATAGAAAAGAAAAACGAATTAGAGATTTAGCTATTGGTCATGCAATTGAAACACTACAACCTTGCCAAAAATATGCTGAAGAAATAGGCATTATTCTATCAATCGAAAACATGCCTAAGAGGTTTTCATATTTAGCTCACTGTCCTAAAGAGCATGAAAAAATTGTAGAAGCTGTTGGGTCAAGTGCTACTATTGATTGGGGGCATGCAAACACTTATGAAAATCCAAATGAGTTTTTAAATATCCCAAACATTATTTATTATCATTTAAATGATAATTTAGCTATTAAAGATCAGCATTTACCTCTTGGAGAAGGGAATGCTGATTTTAGTAATTATTTTTTAAAAAAAGTTAAATATGGTATCATTGAATTAAATAGCTATGAAAATATTTTAAAGAGTAAAAACTTTTTAATTAAACAATTAAAGAAAAATTTAAATTAATTATTAGAATAAGTAAACATAAAAATTAGGATTTAGAAATTATTCCTCAGATTTTCAGATGTTTTTTTAGGGTTATCAGATCCCATTATTGCAGATATAACTGCAACTCCTTTTATTCCTGTGTTTTTTAATAAGGAAATATTATATTCATTTATTCCTCCTATTGCTACAACAGGAATATTAACACTCTCCACTATATTTTTTAGTTGTTCAATAGATATTTCATTATTAGTGTCCTTTGATTTTGTGGGGAAAACTGCACCCACTCCAATATAATCTGCACAGTTTTCTTCAGCAACTACTGCATCATCAATATTAGAAGCTGATATACCTAATATCTTATCATAACCAATAATATTCCTTACAATATTTCCAGGAATATCTTCATCTCCAACATGAACACCATTAGCATTAACTGCAATAGCTATATCTAATCTATCGTTTATGATTAAAGGAATATTATATTCATCACATAATTTTTTTAATTTAATAGCTATATCATAAAATTCTTTAGAATTAGTTGCTTTCTCTCTAAGCTGAATAATGGATACTCCACCAAGTATAGATTGTTCAATTATATTAAAAAATTCTTGTTCTGTCTTATTATCTCTATTTGTAACTAAATAAGTTTTTAAATCAAATTTTTTTCCCATTTTATTGTCCATTTATTAATATGATTTATTTTTAAAGTGGTTAAAAAACTATATTAAAAGAAATAGCGCCGGGGACGGGATTTGAACCCGTGTGATCCAAAGGATCATCGGATTAGCAGTCCGACGCCGTACCAGGCTGGGCCACCCCGACAAATATTACATTTATTATAACGGCACATTCAAAGGTGGACTCACATCCTAAATAAAGGTTATCTGAAAAATTAACTCCACCCCGTTAATCTACAAGCATTAACTGTTTATAGTAGAGTTGCTCATTTCCATGCCTAACACATTCCTATAATAAACACAATTCATCTTAACCCTCCAGTTAAGATCTTATGACCATTAATCCTGTAGGACGAAGTTTCTATATCAATTTATCAGGCGATTATTTATTCAACAAGCCGCCCTTTGAATTTCAACCACACCAAAAGAGGGTTTGTGCTTACAGAGGACCTCTAACCCTCCAGTCTAGCCATATATTATTATGGTCTTAATCATATATAAACTTAACTATTATAAATTGATGTCATAAATAATAATTGATGTCATAAATAATGATTTTATAAATTATCATTAATAGCTCTTATAATATCTCCATCAGCAATTATTCCAACTAATTTATTATCTTCAACAACTGGTAATTGATTAAAAATAGATCTATCAGGAATATTTACACTCATTAAGGTAATAGCCTCTTGAATAGATGATTTTGGGCTTACTGATTTAACATTGGTTATCATTACATTTTCAACTTTTGTACCTAATCTATACTGATCTAAGATTAAATTATGGCCTAAATCGGTGGCACTAACTAAACCTACTAATTTATCATTATTCACAACAGGTAAAGCACTGATTTTATTTTTCATCAATTTTTCAAATGCAAAAACAACATCTTCATCTTTTACTGTTGTAATGACATCTTCTGTCATTAAATCTTCAACTTTCAAATCTTTAAACATTAACAATCCTCCCATAAAAATATTGTAAATTAATAAGCTAAGTTTCAATTTTTTCAAAATCTTTTTCATTTGCACTGGCTATTGCGTAGTTTTCACCAATATCTTTCATTATAGCATCTATTGTTGTAAGTACATCAATATTTTCAATTATTTGAACACCAAATTTTCTTGCTTGAGCTTCAATAAATTTATGGGTTTTTCTAATAGCATAAAAATTGTCTAAATATTTTTGTAAAGGTCTTCTTGCCCACATTTGTCTACATCGTGAATAAAATCTTCCTTTATGAATTTCTTCATCTGGGACTGTAAGAGTAAACATTCTTACATTATGATGTTTGGTTAATTTTTCGTTTATATAACCTGGGACAACATGTACTCCTTCAACAACAATACTAATACCTTCTTTAAGAGCTCTTTCAATAACCGCATCAACACCTACGCACACGGTATCAACGTGGTCTTTAAAACCCACTAAAATTTCATCAATTTCTGGTGGAGGAGGTACTCTAAGACCTTTATAAGAACTAAAGCTTGATTCGTGTAAAACAGGACTCAATTCTTTTGAAACTATTTTACGCATTACTTCCCTAATCATATCCGTACTAACTGTATTTTTAATACCTAACCTATTAGCTATTTCAAATGCTATTGATGATGTTCCAACACCAGAAGCTCCACCAATTAAAATAACCAATGGTTCTGAACATTTTTTTATTTGTCTCCATGAGACATATTTTTTAGCTATTTCGGGATCTTCTTTTTTTAAATGTTCTAATGCCAATTTTACAAGATCATCAATAGTGATTAATGATACTTTTTCTTTTTTTAATTTAGAGTGAATGGAAGCTGCTAAGGAATAGGCTCTACTTGGATCCATTTCTGCTTGGGTTAATGATCTTGAAAGAACACCTTTAGAGAAAGGTTCTTCATATACTCTATCTCCAATATTTCCTTGAACCATTATTCTCATTATTATTACCTACTTGTTATTCTATTT
>JAITOM010000299.1 GCA_031289975.1 Methanobrevibacter sp.
TATAGTGTATGAAATAATGTTTGTAAGTAATAAGGTTTTTTAAATTACATTAAAAACATTAAATTTTTAATTAAAAAAATTATAATTATTATTTTTAAAAATAAAGAAATAAAAATTATTATTTAAAAAATTAATTTAATATTTATTGAAATTTTTAAAAATAAGATATTTAAAAATAAATGATTAATTACAAACATTTTTTATATCACTATAGAGTAATGATTATAATAATAAAATAAATAAAAAGGATAAAAAATACATGGAATTAATAGAAAAAGAAATATAAATTAATAGAAAAAGAAATATAAATTAATTTTAAAAAAAATTTATTTAAATTGTAAAATTTATAAACCATACATCTATATAAACCATACATCTAAATAAAAGATATTAAAAACTATAAAATTGTAATCAAACAAATATAGCAATTATTAAATTATGAATTATAAAAAATAAAAATAATTAAGAAAATAAATATAAATAGAGGAGATCAATTGAAATATAATTTTGATAAAATCTATAATAGGAAAAATACAGGATCTTTAAAATGGGATATGATGGAAAATATTTTTGGAAAAGATGACTTAATTCCATTATGGGTTGCAGATATGGATTTTCCTGTTGCGGAACCTATAAAAAAAGCAATTAAAAAACGTGCTGACCATCCGTTCTATGGTTATACTCAAGCAAAAGAAAGTCTTATTGAAGCTGTTTGTCATCGTTTAAAAAACAAGTTTAACTGGAAAATTAATCCAAATTGGATTGTTTTCACACCAGGAGTTATTCCAGCTATTAATTTAGCAATTCGTTCACTTACTTCACCAGGAGATAGAATAATTCTTCAAGAACCATGTTATCATCAATTTTTTCCAGCCATTAAAAATAGTGGTTGTCAGGTTGTTAACAATCAATTGAAATTATCTGATGGTCGTTATAAAATAGATTTTCATGGATTGGAATCTTTATTCCATCCTGAATTAGGTCATTCTCCTTATTATAAACCTATAAAAGCTATGATATTTTGTAATCCTCATAATCCTATAGGTAGAGTATGGGATAGAGAAGAAATTACTCAAGTTGGTGAAATAGCTTTGGAAAATAATTTAACAGTTATTTCTGATGAAATTCATGGAGAGCTTCTTTTTAATGGTAACAAACATGTTTCGTTTGCTACAATATCTCCAGAGTTTGAATCGAACTCCATTACATGTATATCTCCAAGTAAAACATTTAATCTTCCAGGATTGAATATTTCCACAACAATAATTCCTAACAATAAACTTAGAAATGAGTTTATAGCCACCCAAATAGGATTATCCTCCCCTAATCTTTTTGCATACACTGCTCTTGAAGCAGCTTTTAGAGATGGGGATGAATGGCTTGAAGAAGTTTTAAAATATCTTCATGGAAATTTAAAGCTATTAAATGAATACATTGATAAAATAGATGGTGTAAACATTATAAAACCAGATGGAACCTATCTTATTTGGTTAGATTTCCGTGATTTGAATATGGATGGAAAAACATTGAAATCGTTCCTTGAAAATGAAGCAGGAATAGCTCTAGAAGAAGGGTCACTTTTTGGTGAAAGTGGGAATGGGTTTATGCGAATGAATATTGCAGTTCCAAGACCTCTTTTAGAAATAGCTTTAAAAAATATTGGCAATGCATTAAAAGAATAACTCTATTTTTTGATCATGTTTAAGAAATCCTTAGATCTTTGAGTTCTTGGATTTTCTATTATTTTTAAATCTTCTATCTCTTTTTCAAGACTTTTTTCAGTTATAGAAAATAATGTAGTGATAGCATTAATGTTTAAATCAGAGTAATGAAGTATAATAGCTCCACCCAAAGCCACATTATTTATATTAATTCTCATTCCTTTAATCTTTTCCTCTAATTTAAATTTTTTATGCAATATAAAATCCATAGATTTAATTTGGATAATCTTCTCATTATTATATTTTCTAAGAAATTTAATAGCTTCATTATTCAATAAAGTGAAAATTTCACGTTGTTTTCTATCAATATCCTCCCTAAGATACGGAAAAGGATTTTTATATCTTCTTCTCATGTCATTTGATTTTGTTATGTAAAATCTAAATATGTCCCATAGTATCAATGTAGGTGCAACTTGAGCAAAAATGTTTTTCTCTAATTTCAAGCACATTTTAATATCTTTAGATAGTTTAGGGTTAATATTTCCTTTTTTATCCATTAAACCTTTATCTTTAAGAATTTCTTCAATTTCAAATTCTCTCCATTGCTCAATACTATCAAATTCAAAAGGAACTTTTGTTTCAAGACTATTTATATCTTCAACTATTTTATCATATTCCTTTAAGGTTTTAAAGTCGTTAATATATTGATTTAAAATTGTCTCTTTGTTTTTTTTGATTAATACTTGACAATATCCAGCATATCCTAATGCTAATGCATATCTTGTATGTTTTTCATTTATTAGACTTGGTTTTGACTTATTAAATTGTAAATGTACAATTCTTACATCCTTCCCATAATCTTCCCTAACCTTTTCTTCATAACTGTCATTATATTGCGAACCTAAATTAATCTTTTTTCTAATCCATCTATCCTTTTTTTTAAACTTTATAATAACAGAAAGAGATATTACACTACTATGTTTTTCTTGTTTTAAATATTTTAAAATTTTTTTAAAGGATTCTCTTCCCCAATCATTTAACAGGGATAATAAAACCATATAATTTCCTGATAAAGGTAGATAATTAACAATTTCAAGTCTATGAACCCCATTTTCAAGAATTTCAATATCCAATTTATCTGATAAACAAGCACAGTTATCATTGTATGATTTAAAAAAATCAGATATTCTATAAGTTTTAGAACATTTCCCACATTTTATAATTGCAAATTCTTCAAAATGACCAATAGCTATTCTATGAGAATCAATAGCTGATTTAATACGATTGAAAATATTTTTTTTATAACTTGCTTTCACCCTATAAATTTGATTATGTTTACTATTTTCAAATAATTCTTCATAATTCTTATCTGATTGAATACTAAATCCATAGTTTGATAAGCTACGATGAGGAGATGTATAACCTTTCATTTCCATATCAGATCTTAATTCTTTCAATTTTTCTAATCTATTTTTAAACCTAAGGTAGACTACTTTTAATGTTGAAAAATCAGAAATATGATTTAAATCAATTATTTCATTTTCTATTTCTTTTAGATATTTCTCTGCCTCAGTAATTAATATAGATTCATCCATTTACTCACATATTTATTATTTAAATCGTTTGAAAGTAATAAAAATCAATTGAAATATAGTGTATGAAATAATGTTTGTAAGTAAAGAAAAAATAAAAATTTTTTTCTAACTTAAAACAAGTTTTAAGTAAAGAAAATCAAAGATTTTCTAATTGAAATAAAAAATTTCTATAAAGAAAAGCTTTGCTTTTCTAAGTAAAATAAAAAATTTTACTAAAGAAAAACTTCATTTTTCTAATTGAACAAGTTCAATAATGAGATTTTTTAAATTACATCATAAATGTCAAATTTTTAATTAAAAAATTATAATAATTATTTTTAAAAATAAATAAATAAAAATTATTATTTAAAAATTAATTTAATATTAACGAGAGTGTAATGTTGGGCAGTGTAAAAAGAGGATGGAAATTTGAAATCCGAAATGTGGGTTTTTAGCATGAAAAGTTTAGACCATATATGTCATTAAACTTTTTTCGCATCTTTTTAATTTTTCAATTGTAAATTTCCATGCTAATTTTACAGTGCCAATTTTTCAAAAATTATTTAATAAATTTCATTAATATAAAAATTAAATAATTTATTTTAATTATTTATTAAAAATAACGAATTTAAACTTAACAAATTGAATTTAAAAAAAATTAAAAATAATTAATTTCGCAAAACACTATAATTTTTAAAATAAAATATGATGCTGTAAAAAGAAAATGAAAATTTGAAATTTGGCTTTATATTCATTTACTTATTGGAATTTTGATTGATATTTTTCATTATATGCTCTTCAAGATCTTCAAGGAATGAAACAAATTCCTCAAGAAGATCATCTTTAGTAATTTTACCAAGATATTTATTTAAGTCAGAAAAGACTTCAGGATAAGATTTTTTATTAATTAACAAGGTATTCAGATTATTATCTTCATGAAACTCTAAAAAAGAAGGAAGACATTCATCTTCATCTATATCTTTAGCAAAAGTCAAATAATAAAAAACAACTCTATTATATATGATTCAAATGTGAAACAATTATAAATTTTGTTCTTAAAGTCTTTCACAGTATTGTCAACACGTACATTAGGTTCTAAAATAATTGCTAATTCATCTTTAACTAAAACTATATCAATTTCATGGGAAGAAAATGGATCCTTAATTTCACAATCACAATAAGCAACATCTACTGATAGTTTATTCTTAAAATAGATTGAAAGAAATAAATTAAAAAATAAATCATTATTCTCTCCTTCTGTCATGTTTTCGAAAATATCTCGAAATTTTGAATTTAAATTAAATAAAAAACCCCACCCACCTAATATAGAAATCAACTGTGAATTTTCAAAAATAGTGGAAATTATCTTGTCTTTATGATATTTACAACCTTTACATTCTTTAGGAAATATCTTATCAGAAATTTCGTTGTTATTATTCTTTAAATAAAGACTATTATACTTTAGAACATGATATAAAATACATTCATTAATATTTTTATCTCCATTGTCTAAAATATCTAATGGTCTATTTTTCTTTATATTATCTAAATGATATGAAAAAAACTGATTATTAGATTTATATACAAACAATGCAACTTTAGAATCTTTTTCAAAATCAATTCCCACTAATTTAAAATCTATGAAAGTTACTTGCTTATTTTCATCTTTATTCTTATTATAAAACTTTTTTTGATGATATAATCGATAAAACAAAAATGAAAAAAGTCCAAAATCTAAGAATGAATTTTCATTTTTAATTTTAGAGTTCTCATCGATTATTTCAGTATCTATAAGTATTTCAACTGTGTTTTGAAATTCTTTTGAAGATGGCTGTTTCCATTCAATATTATACTCCATAAAATCAGCTATTTATATAATCTATGATTGTTCAGAATATATAATCTATGATTGTTCAGAAGATAAAATTTTCTCGAAATCTATACTATCCCCAAGATTAACATCTTTGATTTCAGGCAATTCATAAACATAACTTTTTATTTCTTTGGCAGTGCATATTAATCCTTTTTCATCAGCATATTGAAGAACATCATCAATAATTTCAATTTCATCTTCATTTAAATCATAATCAAGTGATTGATTAAAATAAAGTTTATATCCCATTCCCTGAGATTCTTCATGAATTGAATTTTCTAATTTTAAATCAATTAATGCATCTTCAAATTCATTACAATATGGACCATAAAAATGCATAAAATAATCAATTCCAGTTAATTCTATTTTCTTTTCTTTATAAAATTTCCTATCAATCAAATAGGCTAATTTAATTAATTGGGTTCTTCTCAATCCTGAAAATTTTGTAGTTATATAATGTATGACTTCTTTCAATTTATTAATTTTTTCTCTTTCATTTGGCATTATTTCGCCTCATTACATTTGATGCCTGTAAACTAATATGTTTAGGTTTAATTTGTGTATTTAAAAAAATTTCACTTCTATAAATTTCAAATTTTTATTAAAAAAAAGTTTAATTAAAAGTAATTATCTAAACTTAGTTATAAAAAAATAGCTATTTTCTTTTTTAAGTATAAATATTCCTCTTTTAATTACTGCCATGAAATAAGATTATTAACAATACATTCAAAAACATTCTTCAAGAAAAATTTTACATTATTTGATATCATTATCTTCACCTTAGCTTTATTTATATATCTTCAATAATATAATATTTAAAGTTTTTGGTGGTGTGAGGGTGTAAACTTTTATGGAGGTTTAGATGTATGGGTTTGTTCTAACTCTTTTTTAATATACTCTCTTCTCCATTTTATACAAACATTATTTCATACACCATAATTTAAAGAATAATTTTTAATAAAGATTTTTAAATAAATGTTGCAAAAGTTTGGAGAAATACTATAAATTTAAAAGTTTTTAGCTAAATGTTTTGAGAATTTATTATCATAATCATTGGAAGAGGAATAGAATGAAAAATCAACATTATCCAAATAATCTTCTGCAACTTTCTTAGCATTTATCATTTCATCATAAGTCGGACTTCTCCAAGGTGTGTCTGGAACTTTTATATATCCAGTTATATGAAATTTGATTTTTGGATCTATATCTCCTATGAATTTAGCTATTTTTTCAATTTCTTTAGCATCCACCAAATCAGGAATATAAACCGTACTTGCTTTAATGTAAATTCCTTTCTCATGAATATTTTTAAAATTTTTTAGAATTGAATTATTTGATTTTCCTGTGTGTTTTTTATGGATTTCATCAGAAAAAGATTTAATACTCATTACAATTTCATCAATAAAGTCTGGAGGAGATATATAACCGTTCGTATGTCCAATTTTAGTGTAAAATCCTAAAATTTCATGAGTAAAATATGTTAATTCTTCTAAATGAGGATATGTTGTTATTTCTCCACCAAGAAAATTAACTCCATCAATTTCCATTTTATTTAAAATATTTTTAATTTCATTAACTTTTAGATAGCAATTTTTTTCAGGTTTTGTTTTTATTTTATATAAACACCATGGACAATTAAAATTACAACTATAATTAATTACATTTGCTCTTTTAGGATCTTTTTTTGAGTAACTTATTTTATGTATTGTCATTTTATCATGTCATTTTATCTATTTTTTAATTATAAAGATATATATAGAACTAAATTGTTTATAAAACAAGATTTTTCAATTATGTATTAACAATCAAAAATCATCTGATTAAAGTTATTTAAATAATCATAAAAATGATGGTTAAAAGTATTACTTTATCCTGAAAGTGATGGTTAAAAGTAATATATATTTGAAAAATCTTAATATTTTATTTGTCTCTAATTAAGTATATAAAGATATTTATTACAAACTGTACCACTTCTTCATAATTATTAAAATATGGTACCAATTATACAATAGCTGTCAAATTAAGAATTTTTGATTAAAATTTCTATCTAAATTCTTGTTTATGCAATCCACATTTTTAATTTCAATCCACTTTTAAAAAAATAATTTTTTTACTTTGAAAACATTGCTTTTGGGTAAATAGAAACTATATTCCTTTTGGAAAAGTTCTTAAATTTTGAATAATAAATTTTTTTGTTAATTAATATATTTAATTTTAAATATTACTTTATAAAAATCTATAATTTTAAATATTAATATGAATAATTTTAAATTAATATATTTTAATAACATTTATTTTTAAAAAAGTTATTTAATTAAGAAATTTATCAAAATCACTACATTTATATACTACTAAGTTC